>JAAEZV010000011.1 GCA_018222695.1 Gammaproteobacteria bacterium | reverse complement strand
GTTGGATCAGCTGGCAGGGGCCACCTTCGAGATTTTGCCGGCAAAAGAGTGGGCGACTCAGTTAAAGACAATCTATGTAAAGCGCGAGTCGGAGTTTGCTGACGCAGGGCGTCCAGCGCTCATGATCCCTACCGGAGGAAGCGATAGCCTGGGTGTGTGGGGTTATATCGCCGCGACTGAAGAGCTTCAAAGTGATCTTGCCGACCATGGTATCGAGCGCGCCGCGCTCACTCTGGCAACGGGTTCAGCGGGCACCCAGACCGGACTGACCGCAGGGGTGGCGATGCTCGACCTGCCCATCGATGTTGTGGCTTATGCTGTGTGCGACGATGCTGACTGGTTTAATCGACGCGTGGCCGCAGATTGGCAGGCCTCGCTGGCGCGCTGGCCACAGCTACCACGAATAGATTTAGTGCCTAAGACGCGTGACCACTCGGTGGGTCCGGGGTATGGCCAGGCTGATGCGCCGGTGTACGAATTGATCGCCGAGTTGACCCGGCTGGAGGGTATCGTGCTGGATCCGGTCTACACAGGTAAGGCGTTTCATGGGTTGCTGGCTGATCTGCGCGAGGGTTTTTACCGAGACGTCGACGACATCATTTTTGTTCACACGGGCGGCGTGTTCGGATTGTTCGCTCACGAGCCCCAGTTGATGAGTGCTGCATCCGGCGCCAGCTGATGGCTGCGGTAAAGCGTGGCATCTCAGTTTTTGAGATGGCCTTGGGAGGCGGACTGAAGTTGGTCAGTCCGCGTGATGCACTGATATGCTCAGCGAGCACACTGGTTTGAGAGAAACGCACGCAATGGAAGCTTTTATCGTCGAAATCAATGCTTGGGCCTGGGGTGTGCCCATGCAGGTGCTACTGCTCGGTACCGGTATTTTTCTGACCCTCGGTTTGGGATTTTTGACCTGGCGGCGACTCGGATTTGCGTTCCGGCTGTTGCTCGGGGGGTTCAAGGGTCAGGGCGAGGGCGATATTCCGCCATTCAGGGCACTGATGACGTCCCTCAGTGCGACCATCGGGACGGGCAATATTGCGGGCGTGGCGACGGCGATCACCTTGGGCGGGCCTGGTGCGCTCTTCTGGATGTGGCTGACCGCGCTGTTTGGGATGGCAATGAAGTATGCCGAAGCCGTGCTGGCTGTTCGCTATCGAGAGCAGGATGACAGAGGCGGCTACAGCGGCGGACCCATGTACTACATCCGCAATGGTCTAGGCCCGCGTTATGCGCTGTTGGGCGGGGCCTTTGCCCTGTTTGGCAGCATGGCGGGTTTTGGGCTGGCGAATACGGTCCAGTCCAATTCTGTCGCGCAGGTGCTAGGCGACCAATTTCAGATTCCCTGGGCGCTGACGGGCGGCGTTTTGATGGTTGTCGTCGGTGCGGTCATTCTCGGCGGCATTCAGCGTATTGCTGCCACCGCCAGTGCCATTGTGCCGGCCATGGCGATTGCCTATGTGCTGATGAGTTTGATCGTCATTGGCTCGCACATTGAGGAGGTGCCCGGGGCGCTGGCGACCATCATTGACAGTGCGTTCAATGGCGCTTCCGCCGCCGGTGGCTTCGCAGGAGCCACAGTCTGGGCGGCGATCCGCTTCGGTGTGGCCCGCGGGATATTTTCCAACGAAGCGGGGCTAGGCAGTGCGCCGATCGCGCACGCTGCTGCCAAAACCAATGAGCCGGTGGAGCAGGGCCTGGTGGCGATGCTCGGCACCTTTATCGATACGCTCGTGGTCTGCACGATGACAGGTTTGGTGATTATGTTGACCGGTGTACTTGAGTCGGGCGTATCCGGCGCAAGCTTGACCGCGTCTGCTTTCGGTTCTGCCTTGCCAGGAGGCGAACTGGTCGTGACCCTTGGGGTGGTGCTGTTCGCCACGACCACCATGATCGGCTGGTCGTTTTATGGCGAGCGGTGCGTCGTTTACCTCTTCGGTACAAAGGGTATCCTGCCATTCAGAATCCTCTGGGTATTGGCGATACCGGTGGGTGCGGGAACTGACTTGGGTTTGATCTGGTTGGTTGCCGATACGCTCAATGCCTTTATGGCGATCCCCAATCTCATCGCCTTGCTATTGCTGTCTCCCGTTGTATTTAAGTTGTCACGTAGCTACTTCAGTCGACGAAGTGCGGCTGCGGAATCGATCTGAAGCTCGTGGCGGAGACGGGTGCGCAAAAGCTGGTGATCGCGATCTCGTCGCGGGCGCTGTTTAACCTTGACGACGCGCATCGCATTTTCGAGCAAGAAGGTCTGGACGCCTATTCCGACTACCAAGTAGAGAAAGAAGACGAGACGCTCGAGCCCGGGCAGGCTTTCCCAATGGTCAAGAAGTTACTGGCACTCAACAGCCAGCTTCCCGACTCGCTGGGCATCGAGGTGATACTGCTTTCTCGCAACAGTGCGGATACCGGTTTGCGGGTCTTCAACTCTATCGAGCATTACGGGTTGGGGATTACCCGGGCGGCTTTTTGTGGTGGGGAGCCGCCGTGGCGTTACATCGAGGCGTTTGGTTGCCAATTATTTCTCTCCGCAGAGGGCGGCGATGTTCGGGTGGCGCTTGAGCATGGTGTGGCGGCAGCCACGCTGGTGTCCAATGCCACTGCCGCAACCGGAGATGATCAATTGCGGTTCGCTTTTGATGGTGACGCGGTGTTGTTCTCCGATGAGGCGGAGCAGATTTATAAGCGCGATGGGTTGGACGCCTTCGCCGCCAATGAGGATGCTGCCCGGAAACAGCCGCTCATGGGCGGGCCTTTCAAGAACTTTCTGGCCTCACTGCAACGACTGCAGCAGGCCCTGCCTGCTGAGCATCCGCCCATCCGCACAGCACTCGTGACGGCTCGTTCAGCACCGGCTCACGAACGGGTTATCCGAACGCTGAGAGCGTGGGACGTGCGCATCGATGAATCGATCTTTCTAGGCGGGCTGACCAAAACAGAGTTCCTAAGGGCCTATCGGGCCGACGTGTTTTTTGACGACCAGCAAGTGCATTGCAACGACGCAGCCGGACATGTTCCTACCGGGCATGTGCCGCATGGTGTCGCTAACGCCGACTGATTTGCTTATAAGAAATCGAAATTTTATTCCTTCTTGCTAGTCACCCGTCAAAAAGGGGAGTAAGGTTTAACAGAAATAAGGGGCTCCAGAGAGGCGCTCAGGCGTGAAGCTGCAGCAGCTAAGGTACATCTGGGAAGTGGCGCACCACGATCTTAACGTGTCCGCTACCGCGCAGAGTCTTTTTACGTCGCAACCGGGTATCAGCAAGCAAATTCGACTCCTCGAGGATGAGCTCGGCGTTGAGGTATTCGCTCGTAGCGGCAAGCACCTCACGCACATCACCCCGGCTGGCGAGGTGATTCTGGATCTGGCTGGTGAGATTCTCCGCAAGGCAGATTCGATCAAGAAAGTGGCGCAGGAATTCTCAGACGAGACCGCCGGCACCCTGTCTATTGCGACCACTCACACGCAGGCTCGTTACGTGTTGCCCAGTGTGATCAAAGCGTTCATGGCGCGATATCCCGACGTGTCGTTGGTTATGAAGCAAGGCACCCCGCCACAGGTCGCGCAAATGGCTGCAGACGGGGAAGTCGACTTTGTGATCGCCACCGAGGCACTCAATCAGTTTTCCAGTCTCATTACGTTGCCTTGCTATCGATGGAATCGCTGCGTGGTGGTGCCTCAGGGGCATCCGCTGACATCCCTCGATCATTGCTCTCTTGAGGCCATTGCTGAGCACCCGATTGTGACTTACACCACCGGTTTCACAGGGCGATCCAAGCTGGATGAGGCCTTTAACGACCGGGGGCTCACGCCCAGGGTTGTCTTTACCGCGGTCGACTCGGATGTGATCAAGACTTACGTCCGCCTTGGGCTAGGTGTGGGCTTGATCGCAGGTATGGCCTACGACCCGCCGCTGGATTCTGATCTCGTAAAGATCGACGTGTCACACCTGTTTGCAAGTTCTGTGACGAGCTTGGGATTCAGAAAGGGCACCTTTCTCCGGGGCTACATGCACGATTTCATTCACGAGCTGGCGCCACATCTTGGGCGAGAGCTGGTGCAGGAAGCATTGTCTCGCGCCAAGCTGACAGACCGCATCGCGCTCTACGAAGGGATTGAGTTACCCGAGCACTGATTGGCCTCCTCGAGCGCCGCCATAATGGGTCCGACCTTGTCGAGGGTTTCCTGATACTCCGCTTCCCACTGTGAGCTGGCGGTGATGCCGCCGCCACCCCAGCAGTGGACCGTGTCGCCGGTGACTTCCAATGTTCTGATCGCGATGCTGCTTTGCAACCAATCGTCGCCACCGAGGATGAACAGCGAGCCACAGTATGCGCCCCGGGTCGTGGCTTCCAATTCAGCGATGATTTCGACAGCCCGCTTTTTGGGTGCTCCAGTAATCGAGCCGCCGGGTGATGTGGCGAGTAGCATTTGGCCCGCGCTTACGCCGGGCGCCAGCTTGCCCTCTACCGTACTGATCAGATGGTGCACGTTGTTGAAGCTGTGTAAGCCGCACAGTTCCGTGACTTTCACGCTGCCGATTTCACAGAACTGGCCGAGATCATTGCGCAGTAGGTCGGTGATCATCACGTTTTCTGCGCGATCTTTCTCGGAGTTGAGAAGCGCTTTTGCCAGCGCCGCGTCTTGCTCGGGGTCGGTATGTCTGGGCGCCGTACCCTTGATGGGTTGGGACGTGACGGTGCCATGATGAATCTTCAGGAAGCGCTCAGGGGACAGTGAGAGAATTGCGTGGTCCTCGGCCGTGCGGAGAAAACCGGAGAATCCGCCGGCCAAAAGCGTTCTGACATACCGGTAGGCCGACCATGCGTCGCCCTCGAGGGTCGCTTCGAAGCGCTGCGCATAGTTCACCTGATAGCAGTCCCCGGCCAGTATGTAGTCCTGAATCCGCGCGATATGTGCCTGATACTGCGGTTTATCGATGGCGGGACGAAAATGTTCTGCGAGATGAAAGCTCGCAGGTACAGTGGTTGGTCTGGTTTTAATAAGTGCTGTGATCCGTTGTCGGGTCACCGTCGGGCAGTCAGGATGTATGAGCAGCTCGGTAGTTTGACTACTGCGATGGGTGACCAGCAACCAGTGATAAAGCCCAGCCATGGTTCGGGAGTCGGGCTGATCTTGAGCCCGAAGGTTACCAGCAGGGGCATCGTAGTCGAGGCTACCGATCGCCACACACCCGGTGAAGCACTCTGATGTGCCCAAGATAGGTCTCTGGGCGCAGGCGCTGTGCAAATCTGTCTCAAGTGCGGTCATCCATTCGGCAAGGTTCGCCGAATAATCCTGCAACCGATGGATGACGGTCGGTAGGGCCGTCACGATCTCGAGCTCGGCACCGTGCCCGTTGGTGCCACTGTCGAGGTAGACGAAGCCAGGTAGATCGGAAAATTGCCCAGCCCACTCCGCGAGGGTAGCCGTGTAGTCGAGAGCAGTGACTTCGCCGAGTGACGCCATACATAACCCTATAAGGATTAGGGATAAAATTGACAGGTAGATATAAGGATAAGTAATGTCACGCCCTGTGCACAGAGCCCCGTATCGTGGGATCTACGATTTTGTCCTGTTTGGCGCCATGATCCCCGCAAATCTGAGAGACCACCCATGAGTAATGGTAGCGAAGAAGCCGTCCAAAGCGGGTCGGCCGTGTCACTGGAAAACCCGTTCTCCCAGGCAGTGACTGAAGACGCCGAATTAGGGCGGTACGAAGCGACGCTTCAGCGCGGCGCCGAGTTGCGGGAGCGGCCTTATGTCGCCGCCGGCACCCCCAGCCGGCAAAGGCAGCATCTTAAAGGCCGCATGACCGTATGGGAGCGTATTCGCTACCTCGCGGATGATGAGCCTCACGTGCTGTATCAGAACTGGGGTCCGAATCTGGATGGTGCTTCACTGGTCACAGCGATTATCACGGTCGACGGCCGGGACGTTGCGGTGTATGGCCACGATTTCACGGTTCGCGCCGGCTCCATGGATGCGACCAATGGCAAGAAACTGGCGCGTTTGTTTGAGCTTGCAGCCAAGCGCCATATCCCGCTAGTCGGTCTTAATGATTCCGCTGGCGCATACATACCGGCGGGTGTCGGCGGCCTCGATGGCTATGCCGACGCTTTTACCGCGTTACGAAAAATCAGCGGCATCGTGCCCAGCATCATGTGCATGTTTGGCTTTAACGCCGGTGGAGGCAGTTACCTGCCGCGTCAGGGGAGCTTCCTTATCCAGCCCAAAGATACGTTTTTTGGTCTGACAGGGCCCGGTGTCGTCAAAAGCGTGCTGGGTGAGGACATCACGCCCGATGAGTTGGGCGGCCCGGCGGTGCACAGTCAAACCGGCGTGACTGATTTTGTCGTGGAGGACGAGGTCGCTGCTTTGAGAAAGGTACGCGAGTTGCTGCGATACTTGCCCGATTCGAATCAATCTTTGGCTCCTTACAGAGAGACCTCAGACCCTGTCGCGCGCCAGACAGTCGACATCGACATTTTGCTGAAGAAGGCTTTCAACTCGCCAACCGGGTTCAACACGCCATTTGATATCAGTATTTTGATTCAGCAGTTGTGTGACCACGGTGATTTCTTGGAGACGCAGGCGGACCGCGCTCGCAATACCATCACGGCGTTTGGCCGCATGGGTGGCAATGTGGTGGGCTTTGTTGCCAACAACTCTGCCGTTGCCTCGGGGCAAATCGATATCGATGCCGCCTATAAAAATGCGCGATTCATCCGGTTCTGCAACCTTTACAACATTCCGGTCATCTTTCTTGAGGACACAACCGGTTTCTTGCCCGGCAGTGAGCAGGAGCACCGCGGTATTGTTCAGGCGGGACGGGCGATGCTGGATGCGATTGTTGATTTGCGCACGCCACGCTTTCTTGTGCTGGTGCGTAACGCCTTTGGTGGCGCCTATGCGTCCTACAACAATTACGCGACGGGTGCCGACTTCGTGGTCGCGTTGCCGACCACGCGGGTTGCTGTGATGGGGCCGGCTGGTGTGGAGTATGTTTACAAAGACGAGCTGAAAAAGATCCGAGCGGGTCGCTCGGCCCAGCTCGACGCTGAAACCAAGGCGCGCGTCTCGAGCGGCCTGCCCGAAGAGCAGGCGAGCGCGGAAGCTGAGGCGGCGGTCGACGCGGCGATTAAAGCGGAGGAGGCGCTGCTTGCCCAGCGCTATGAACGAGAGATTATGAACCCAGAAGAGGCCCTGAGTCTGGGCTCGATTTCCGAGATTGTCATGCCGGCCGACCTGCGCAAAACGCTGGCCACTCAGATGGCTTTCTGTCTGAGACATTACACGCCGGGACCGATGCAAGCGGTTCAGCGCGAATTCCACTGATCGACGGCCGGGAGCAAAACACCTTGGGTACCCAACACTACCTCAATAACCCGTTGATACACGGCGATCGCCGCAGCAAGGTGCGTCGCTCAGAGTGGACGGAGCAGTTCCGTTGCGACCACCTGAAGCCGCTGATCATCTGTCGGGGACCGATCCGTAAAGAAGCCATGGATGTGTTCTCTGAAATGGGAATCGACGGATATGGGATTCTGTTGTCCGAGAAGGACTCCATTGTGTACCGGGGCGCGCTCGCGCCTGAGCTCAGAGTGCTGACGGATCCGGGTCGAGTGCATCGCGTGCCCGACTATAGCGGCGCGACCAAGGAAGAGAGAGAGCAGCGCATTGCTGACATCATCGCCATTGCGCATGCCCACGGGTACAACGCAATTTTTGCCGGGTACGGCTTCATGGCTGAAGACGAGCAGATGGTGGCTTCAATGGAGCGGGCGGGGCTGAATTTCATCGGGCCGTGCTCCCGGACCGTGAGGCAGGCGGGCCTGAAGGATGAAGCCAAGCGGACAGCGCTTAAGGCCGGCGTTTCGGTCACGCCAGGGATTGATAACGGCACCACATTGACGCTGCTCAAGAAGCACCCCGATCAAGGGGCTTTGACCGCGCTCGTCGCAGAACACGGGCTTGAGCTTGATGGCGAGACCCCCGAGGGTGATCTAGAGGCGCTGGCCGAGGCGGTTCTGACCGCGAGTTATCGCAAGGGCATTGATCTCTATACCATCGACGAGCTCAGCGAGACGCTGACCGAGGCAGTGCTGAAGATGAGCGAGCAGTACCCGCAGAACAGGGTGCGCTTGAAGGCCATTGGTGGTGGTGGCGGTAAGGGTCAGCGCATCGTGCCTCTGGGCCAGGCCGATCGCACGCCGGAACTGGTTCGCGAAATCCTCAATGAAGTGAAGACCACCGGCGTTGGCGACAACAAGAACGTTCTGGTCGAGCTCAACATTGAAACCACCCGGCATCAAGAGATTCAGGTGATCGGGAATGGTGACTGGTGCATTACGTTGGGTGGCAGAGACTGCTCCCTACAGATGCATGAGCAGAAGCTCCTCGAAGTGTCGGTGACGCGGGAGTCGCTCCAGGCGGCCGAGGCGCGGGCTTCACAGGCTGGTGCGGCCGATGAGGCCGCAGTGCTCGCTCAAGACGTTAAGACGCTGGACGTGATGGAGGCTGAAGCGGCTCGCTTTGGAGAGGCAGTCGGCCTCGATTCGGTGTCGACCTTTGAATGTATTGTCGATCGTGACCAGCACTTCTTCATGGAGATGAATACCCGGATTCAGGTGGAGCACCGCGTCTCTGAGCTCTGCTATGCCATGCGTTTTGCTAATCCAGATGACGCCGACGATGCTTTTGTCGTGGAGTCGCTGGTTGAGGCCATGGTGCTATTGGCTGTGCACGGCGAGAAGTTGCCAAAGCCCGAACGCATTGCGCGATTGCCAGATTCTCTCGAAGCGCGGCTCAATGCCACTAATGACGCCCTGCAGCCCAGTGCCGGGGGCATTGTGGAGTTCTGGTCAGACCCCATCGAGGGCGAGATTCGTGACGATCAGGGCATCAGTCTGCATAACCCCGATACCGATGTGTTCATGGAATACACGCTGGCGGGTGCCTATGACTCCAACATCGCGCTTCTCCTGACGGTGGGCGACAGTCGCGAGTCGGCTTACGAACACATGGCAGAGGTTTTGAGAGCCAGTCGATTGCGGGGCAAGGATCTGGCGACCAACCTTGCGTTCCATTATGGGCTGGTGCACTGGTTCCTCGGCCGCACGGTCAACGCACGCCCTACGACCCAATTCATTGTGCCCTACCTCACGGCAGTGGGAGAGCTGGCCCAGGAGGCTGGGCGTGTCGACGTGGATGTGGCTTGGCAGCAGCTGTGTGCTGCGAGAGTGCAAGCGGCAGCTTCCGATCAGAGCGCCTTGCAAAAGGTCCTCTCCGCCAAGGAGAGCTTGCTCCTTCGGCCCATTAAACAATTAATGGCTTCACCACATCTCTTATCGGGCTGGTTGAGTCTTAATCAGGGTGCCTTCCGGTTTGAGGACGGCCACTTCTCTTGGGCAGAAAACCCCGTCGAGGTCCTGGCCGATACCTACCACTTCCTGAGACTGGATTGGAACGACACGTTGCCGGCCGCGAATATGATTTGGGACCACGACCACGCGATCCTCTCGGATGCAGAAGACTTCTACACCGAGCTTGGCAAGCGGTTCGACACTGACGATTGGGCCGGCATGAGCGAGTTGTTGGCGGGATCCGCGCCTGATGCTGTCGATGCATCAGATTGGTCAGCGATACAGGCAGCGCATCGTGGGTATCAGGTCGGCGCAGAGATCCTGGAACTGTTGCCGGCGATGGCGCGATTCACCGGGTTTTATGACCTAGACGTCAATCCCGATATGACCATCCATCTACCTGATCGCCTATTGGATGAAGCGCACCAAAAAGCGATGGCCAAGGCGTTAGCACCGCCGCCAGTGGCAAAGTCTGACGAGATCGTCGCGGAAAGCGGAGGGATGTTTTATGGGCGTGAAGTGCCTGAGGCACCACTCTATGTCGAGGCCGGCCAGCATTTCGACGCGGGCGAGCCGCTCTATATTGTTGAAGTGATGAAAATGTTCAACAAAGTGGTAGCGCCGTTCTCTGGCACTGTCGATGAAGTGTTGGTAGAGGGCGATGGCGTGATCATTTCCAAGGGCCAGCCGCTATTCAAGGTCACGCCGGACGAGAAGGTCGAGGTGCTCTCAGATAGCGAACTAGCGGCCCTGCGACGGGAGCACACCACGGAGCTGGTCAAGCTCTTTATCTAGTACATCACATGATTTGTGAGAGGCAGGTTGTTTAATGATTACTGCATTGGACCATATTGCGATTGCCGTACCGGATCTCGAGGGTGCGATCGCGCGTTTCCTCGAGGATTTCGGACTCCAACATGATGGCAACGAAGTGGTGGAGGCGGCCCAGACCACGACGGCGTTTTTTAGCGTACCCGAGACGCACATAGAGTTGGTGCATCCGCTAGACGGTGCCGGACCTATTGCAACCTACCTTGAGAAGCGTGGTGGCGGGCTGCATCACCTCTGTTTCCGGAGCGATGATATTGATGCCGATGTCGAGAGGCTGCGCGCCAAGGGATATCAGTTCACCAGCGATGCGCCGACTCCCGGAGCGCATGGTTCCCGCGTCATTTTTATTCATCCTAAGAGTTGTGATGGGGTGTTGATTGAGCTGTCGCAGCCGGCGGAGTCACACTCATGAGCATTTATGATCCGGATGCCGCTAATCTATCCGCTTGGGGCGCGCTGGTAGAAAAGCAAAGCAAAGGTCTAAAACCAGACGAGTTCACCTGGCATACCCCGGAGGGTATCCCACTCAAGACCCTCTATACCGCTGAAGACCTCGAGTCGCTGCCTTACACCAATACGATGCCGGGTATGTCGCCCTATATCAGAGGGCCGCAGGCGACCATGTATGCGGGGCGACGCTGGACGATTCGCCAGTATGCCGGGTTCTCAACTGCGGAAGCATCGAACGCCTTTTACAGGAAATCACTGGCTGCCGGAGGGCAAGGCATCTCGGTGGCATTTGATCTCGCCACGCACCGCGGTTATGACTCGGATCATCCGCGGGTTTCTGGAGACGTGGGAAAGGCGGGCGTGGCTGTGGATTCTGTCGAGGACATGAAGATCCTCTTTGACGGCATACCGCTCGATCAGGTCTCGGTGTCGATGACGATGAACGGTGCCGTTTTGCCCGTGTTGGCGGGTTATATCGTTGCCGCTGAAGAGCAGGGGGTCGATCAGTCAGCGCTATCTGGCACGATCCAGAATGACATCCTCAAAGAGTTCATGGTCCGCAACACCTACATTTACCCGCCGACGCCCAGTATGCGCATCATCGGCGACATCATTGCCTACTGCTCCGCAAATTTACCCAAGTTCAATACCATCTCGATCTCGGGCTACCACATGCAGGAGGCAGGTGCTAACGCGGCTCTGGAGCTCGCCTATACGCTCGCTGATGGTAAGGAATACATTCAGACCGCGATTGCTGCAGGACTCGAGATCGATGATTTTGCGCCGCGCCTGAGCTTTTTCTGGGGCATCGGCATGAATTTTTATATGGAAATCGCCAAGATGCGCGCGGCGAGATTGTTGTGGGCAGAGATCGTCGACGCCTTTGGGCCGACTAACCCGAAAAGTGGCATGTTGCGCACCCACTGCCAGACCTCGGGCTGGTCGCTGACCGAGCAGGACCCCTACAACAATATTGTGCGCACGACCATCGAGGCCATGGCGGCCGTGTTTGGTGGCACACAGTCACTGCATACCAATGCTCTCGACGAGGCAATTGCACTGCCGTCTGATTTTGCCGCGAGGATCGCAAGGAACACACAGTTGATCCTGCAAGAGGAAACCGGCATCGGACAGGTGGTGGATCCCTGGGGCGGTTCCTACATGATGGAAACCCTCACCAATGACATGGCCGCCAAGGCTCGCGCGTTGATTGCCGAGATCGACGAACTGGGCGGTATGGCCAAGGCGATCGAGAGCGGTATCCCCAAAATGCGGATCGAAGAAGCGGCTGCGAAAAAGCAGGCTCGCATCGACCGCGGCGAGGACGTGATCGTTGGCGTGAACAAGTTTCAGAGCGACCAGCAGGATTCGGTGGATATTCTTGAGATCGACAATGAGCAGGTGCGAGATTCACAGCTGGCCCGGTTGGCCAGTATCCGTGAGGTCCGGGACAGCGCTGCTGTCGAATCTGCATTGAACGCGCTAACGCAGGCTGCGGAGTCGGGCGAGGGCAATTTGCTCGGGCTGGCCGTCGAGGCCACTCGGTGCCGGGCAACGGTCGGTGAAATTTCCGATGCCCTTGAGAAGATCTACGGACGCTTTGTGGCCAATGCACAGACCGTATCGGGGGTGTATGGTGCGGCTTATGCAGAAGATGCCAACTGGGAGGGCATCTCCATGGATATTGAGTCCTTTGTGGAGCAGCACGGTCGCAGACCTCGCATGCTGGTCGCGAAGATGGGGCAGGACGGCCACGATCGCGGCGCCAAAGTGGTTGCTACAGCGTTCGCAGATGTGGGTTTCGACGTTGATTTATCACCGATGTTCTCCACGCCCGAAGAAGTGGCCAAGCAGGCCATCGAGAATGATGTGCATGTTGTCGGCGCCTCGAGTCTTGCTGCGGGTCATAAAACGCTGGTACCTCAGCTCATTAAGGCGTTGCGTGAGCAAGGCGCCGACGACGTGATCGTGATCGCGGGCGGCGTCATTCCGCAACAGGATTATGCGTTCCTTGAGGAGAGCGGCGTGGCGCTAATTTTTGGGCCGGGTACCCCTATCCCAGAGGCCGCACGCAAGGTCCTCGATGCCATCAACGCCAACAGCTGAGGCAATTCTCGCGGGTGACCGCCGCGCGCTGGCGAAAGCCATTACCTTGGTAGAAAGTCAGCGTGATGCTGACAGAGACGCCGCGCAGGCGCTGCTGCAGGACCTCTTGCCCCATTCCGGGAACAGCATCCGTGTTGGCGTCACCGGTGTGCCCGGTGTCGGCAAATCCACCTTTATCGAGACGTTTGGTCAGCACGTGATTAATCAAGGTCACCGCTTGGCAGTGCTGGCGGTCGACCCCAGTTCACCCGTCGCCGGAGGCTCGATTCTCGGTGATAAAACCCGTATGGAGATGCTCTCGCGGGAAGAGGCTGCGTATATCAGACCGTCCCCTGCCGGCGGAGCGCTGGGCGGGGTTGCATTAAAAACTCGTGAGTCATTGTTGCTTTGCGAGGCGGCGGGTTACGACGTCATTTTGGTTGAGACCGTCGGTGTCGGTCAGTCGGAGCATCAGGTCGCGGGGATGGTCGATTTCTTCTTGCTGCTCATGCTGCCCGGTGGTGGCGATGAGCTCCAGGGCATCAAGAAAGGCATTCTCGAGTTGGCCGATGCCATCGTCGTGAATAAGGCGGATGGCGCCAGCGAAGCGCTGGCGAGGACCACCCAGCAGCATTATCGCGGCGCTATGTCGCTACTGCGCCACGAAGGTTTCTGGGAGCCCCAGGTAATGACCTGCTCGGCGCTACACCAGCAGGGGATTGAAGCGGTATGGGAGACCATTAGAGAGTACGCCGACGCCGCTCGTTCTCAGGGCGCATTCGAGTCGGCTCGGGCAACCCAGAACCTCGCCTGGATGCGCCAGTTGACCGACGCATTATTGCGAGACAATCTGGCCCGGCATCCGAAAGTCAGAGAAGCCATGCCGGCGCTGGAAGAGGCAGTGCGAGCTGCCCAGCAAACTCCTCTGGCCGCCGCTCAGGCAATATTGGCATTGGCCAGAGAGCCTGTTTGAGATGACAGGGCGAGACTCCCATCTCCGGGTCTCACGCCGCTTTCCCACCGCGTTTTCACGTCTGTGAACGCCAAGTATTTCAGCGAGGTGCAGCCGTTCTATCGAGCGCCTGCCATGCGCGAGGTCGATCGGAAGACTTATACGGCGCTTGGCATCTCTGAGTATGCGCTCATGTGTCAGGCGGGGGCGGCGGCGTTTCAGGTGCTTGTCAGCCAGTGGCCCGAAGCCCGGCGCATCCTGGTCTTATGCGGTACTGGTAACAACGGTGGAGACGGTTGGGTTTTGGCGAGACTGGCTCAAGGAGCGGGCTTTGACTGCCGGGTTGCGCTATTCGGAGACGCTTCCCGTATATCGGGTGCTGCACGCATGGCTCACGACGCCTGGTGCAACAGCACATCGGCTGCATATTCCAACGCGGACACCTTGATCACGAGCGGCCTTGACGCTGACGAATATGACGTCGTGGTCGATGCGCTGACGGGTATTGGCCTGGCTGGCTCTGCGCGCGATGCTGCCGTTAGGCTGATAACGGTCATCAACGACAGCACAGTGCCAGTGCTATCACTGGATGTACCCAGCGGAGTCGATGCCGATACCGGATCGATCATCGGTGCGGGCATCCATGCCACGACAACCGTCACATTCATTGCTCACAAGCCCGGCCTGCTCACCGGCGCCGCCTTGAATCACGTTGGGCGACTGGTGTTGGCTGGCCTTGATGCACCGCCGACTGTTTTCGCGTCGGTGCTTGCGGACGGCGTCCGGATTTCGGTCAGTATTGCGGTGGGGTTGCCCCTGCGGTCACCGACCGCTCACAAGGGGCACTTCGGCCATGTGCTGGTGATTGGCGGTAACCGGGGCATGGGTGGTGCGGCGCTTTTGGCGGCTGGCGCTGCGCTACGATCTGGTGCGGGCTTGGTGTCATTGGCCACCCGCTCCGAGCACGTTACGGCGGCACTTACCCGGCATCCAGAACTGATGGTCACGGGTCTCGATGATGCGGCGGTGTTGCCCGAGCTCTGTGAGGACAAGAGCGTTATTGTGATTGGCCCCGGGCTGGGCCAAGACGACTGGGCGCAGCAGAGCCTGCGACATGCTGTTGCGGCTGGGGTACCCCTCGTCTGTGACGCAGATGCGTTGAATCTGATCGCTGCGAATAATGTCACCATACCTCCAGAGATACCCTTGATCGTGACGCCGCATCCGGGTGAGGCGTCTCGTCTGGCTGGTGTGACAACCAGTGAGATCGAAGCCGACCGAGTGAGGTGGGCAAGGGAATTAGCTGAGCGCATTGCCGGGGTGGTGGTACTGAAGGGCGCGGGCACGGTGATCGCTTCATCTTGCAATGACGATCCGCCCTGTATTTGTGCCGGGGGAAATCCCGGTATGGCAACGGGTGGCATGGGAGATGTGCTGGCGGGCTTGATCGGCGCGTTGGTAGGTCAGGGCCTGAGTATGATGGAGGCCAGCGCCCTCGGGGTGGCGGCGCATGCGCGTGCAGGGGATCTGGCCTGGGAGCGATACGGTGTGGGCCTTACAGCAAGTGATGTAGCGGATGGGCTGGGCGTCGTGTTGTCATGCACTGGGTCGTCAGCGTAGACGGCGCATCTCGTGCGCGGGGTGCGCCGCATCCCACAGGGCGTTAAACCGATTCAAGCGCGCCTTCACCTCACGCCGCTCCGAGAGGTCGATGGGGCGCCGGGTTTTGGTCGGGATCAGCAGTCCTGCGGCTTGATCAATGATAACGAGGGTTTCTGACCGCCACTCCGGGTGTTCCTCCAATAATCGGCACTCAGCCTTCGTTGGAATGCGCTGCATTGAATGGATAAATCGACTGCCTTGCATCTTGACGGGCTCGAACTGTCGCAACAGGACTTTGAGTCCCGTTTGTCGCGCCCGACGGGCCACTCTTAGCATCTCCGAGATCGCGTCATCGTTATCAAAGAGCGGCATGATCGCCTCGGGGCAGCTAATGACAATATCCCGGCGTGCCGATTCGAGCAGGGTCATCAGATGTGGTAGCAAGGGATGCCGGTCTTCGGTCATATGAAGTCCTCGTCCGTGAGCGCCCCTGTGTCGCGAAGTGCCTCAAAAAGTGTCTCAGTCGCCTCAGCCAGTTCGCGGCGCTGGACCCACTCTCCACTGCATAGAGCCATAAGTGGCTTGAGCGAGTTAAGCGGCACCTCAAAGTGGCCGCCATCGATAAACATATCAATAGTGCTTTCTCGCTCCCGCCACGCGATCCTTGTGGCTGGATGGAGGCGGAGCTGATCGCCCTGAGGGGCGTCCAGTGGGTAAGTATGATCAGGATCTCCGCCGCCTTCTGTCATGACCTCGCCAAACCACCGACCCGAATCCAGTGCATCGAGTGCGTTATTGATCGCGTCACGGGCATTGGCGATGTGCTCTGCGGTGAATTCGCCGGGTCGTGCAGTCTTATGGGCGGCGGCCCCATCCTCGAGAAGACTAGTGGCTGACATCAGTTCGAGTGCTGCGTCGGTCCGTCGCGCCATGAGGTCACCGACGGGGGGCGCGCGGAAACCCAGCGAGTAGGTGATGGCCTCGCCTAAAGCCACTCCCCAGTGCGCGACGCCCGGTGGAACGTACAAAACATCACCGGGTTCAACTACATAAGTCTCAACAGGTTCGAAAGGTGGGATCAAATTCAGTCCGTTCTCCTGAAGCTGCGGCGTCTCGTCACCACAGTGAGGGCCGATACGCCATTCCCGCCGCCCAGAGCCTTGCAGCAGGAAGACATCGTATCGATCGAAATGGGGTCCAACACCTGCTTGATCTGTGGCAAAACTGACCATCACATCGTCGAAGCGCCAACGGGGCAGCGGGGGTAGGGTGTTGCGCAGTGTCGACACCCGTGAGTCGCAGCGATCAACGCCTTGTACTAGTAGGGTCCAGGGCACCGCTCCCTGGAAGGCGTGCTCTGAGAACGGGCCGTCCTGCTGATGCCAGACCCCCGCGTCCTGCCAGACCATGCGGCTATCGATGTCGGGTTCCATGGCCAGACCGGCGAGCTCTTCGGCCGTGATGGGAGACTGAAAGTTGGGTAAAGCCTGCTGGCACAGCAGAGGTCGCTGTTGCCAGTACTCGGCCAAAAACTGCTCTGTTGTAACGGGTAAGTGCATACCAGCTCTCAGATCAGTCGGGCGTCAAAGGGTGGTTTTTTTTGCCAGAGCGGCGGCGTATCCGAGATAAGTATCAGGGGTTAATGACATGAGCCGCTCCTTGGCATCGTCTGGAATTTCAAGAGCGAGTATAAAGGATTGCAGCGTGTCAGCCTCGAGCCGCTGCCCCCTGGTG
>JAAEZV010000350.1 GCA_018222695.1 Gammaproteobacteria bacterium | reverse complement strand
TGCTCCTGCAGAGAGTGGGCTGAAATCACTGTGGATTCGCTTTATACGTGATAGTAAAGACAAAGATCTTGAAGACATGTGAGAGTTTGCATCTATCATATACTGATCGGGCGCGAGTACCCCGCGGGGGTGATTCGGCAAGCGGCTGTAGTGCTGCGCTATGACCGCACCTCAATTTTTTCAGATGCGACCGTGCCCTATCCGTTAACCGAAGGAACAGCTCGCCAACATGGCCACTCAAGAACAGATTACGTTCAAACAAATTCGCTATTTTCAGGCGATTGCCGAGGCCGGCAGTTTCCGACGTGCCGCTGATCGGCTAGGTGTGAAGCAGCCGACACTGACGGTCCAGATTGCTGCGCTGGAGGAGACCCTGGCGACCATACTTTTTGAGCGCCAACGCAATGGCGTGGTGATGACGCCTGCGGCTCGCGAGTTACTGCCCAGAGCAAGAAGCATTGCTGAAGAAATGAAGGGCTTTGCCGATCAAGCCTTGGGTTTATCGGGACAAAGCACCTATCGGCTGGGTGTCACGCCGACGCTAGGTCCTTATCTACTGCCCCAGGTGCTGCCGTCGGTGCATCAGCGCTTCGAGGATCTTCGACTCTACGTGCGAGAGGGTGTCCCCAATCAGCTTAGCAACGAATTGAAGTCGGCGGTTCACGACGTGCTGTTGACCACGCTCCCGCTGCAAGGAGACGAACTCGAGATCGTGCCGCTTTTTAGGGAGTCTTTGAAACTGGCGGTGCCACTCGAGCATCCCCTGGCAGCCAAATCCGTCATCTCAGGGAAGGACTTGGTGGGTGAGGCTGTGCTGACTATTGACGAGCAGCATCTGTATCACCGGCAGGTCAGTGCGTTATGCGAGCGTCTTGGAGCGACCGTGAATCGTGACTACGAAGGCACCTCGCTGGACACCCTGCGACAAATGGTGGTGATGGGAATGGGCATTACCTTTCTGCCCTCTTTGTACGTCGCCAGTGAAATCGGCGACTCGGACACGCTTCGGATAACCGATGTGAAAGACGTCAATATGAGTCGCGATCATGCGCTGGTCTGGCGGCGTCGATCACCCGCGAGGGTTTTCTTTCGGCAGTTGGCGGAAACCATCCGGGCGATCATCGATGAACAGCTGCCGGACGAGGTGACGCTGCTCTGACGCGACCGGCTTCTGGTTACCGATGACCGAGACACCGCCAAGCCACACCGGCATGCAACGCGGTATCGACCACGTTTGACGCAAAATCCCAGAGGTGGCCTCGCAAAGCCGCTCGCAATCACGCACAATGCGGCCCCTCTAAACACGCAAGCTGCTGTTATGCACCGTATCAAGACCTACAACACGATCTCCGCCAAGGGTCTCGACCGTTTTGAGCGCGAGCGATATGAGGTGGGTCAGGATATTGCTCACCCCGACGCGCTCTTGTTGCGCAGCCATAAACTGCAGGAGGCGGAGATACTCGACTCGGTCACGGCTATTGCGCGTGCGGGTGCGGGCGTCAACAACATTCCGCTTGCGGCGTGCAGTGAGCGGGGCATACCTGTTTTCAATACGCCGGGCGCCAACGCTAATGCCGTTAAGGAATTGGTCGCCGCAGCCATGCTGCTTGCTTCCCGGGATATTGTTGGCGGGATCGCCTTTGCGCAGGCACAGGACCCCGGGATGTCTGCTCAGGATATGAATGCGCTCATGGAGCAGGAGAAAAAGCGTTTCGCAGGCGCGGAGCTGGCAGGAAAAACGTTGGGAGTGGTCGGTCTTGGATCAATAGGTAGCCTCGTCGCAAGACAAGGGCTCGATTTCGGTATGGAAGTCGTGGGCTTTGACCCGGCGTTGTCGGTGGAAGCGGCGTGGCGACTGCCTAGCGAAGTGCAGCGCATGGAAAATGTGCATTCGCTGTTTAGCCGGAGTGACTTTATCAGCTTGCATCTTCCGGTTTTAGACAGCACTCGGGGCCTCGTTAATGAGGAGATGCTGACCCATTTTAAAAAAGGGAGCTGCTTGCTCAATTTCGCCCGGGAAGAAATTGTCTCGACCGAGGCTGTCGTAGCGGCGCTGGATAACGGTCAGCTTCGCTGTTACGTGGCTGATTTTCCCAACCCGATGCTGTTGGGGCGCACCGACACGTTGTTGATGCCGCATATCGGGGCCAGCACCGCCGAAGCGGAGGAGAACTGCGCCATTATGGCGGCGAATCAACTCAAGGCGTTTTTGGAGCACGGCAATATCCGTAACTCGGTGAACTTCCCGGCGATCGAGTTGGAAAGAACCACGGACTACCGGATCACGATCGCGAACCGCAACGAGCCCGGCATGTTGAGCCATATCTTGACGCTGATTGGCGATGCGGGATTAAACGTTGCCGATCTGCTCAATAAGAGTTTCGGCGATGTCG
>JAAEZV010000349.1 GCA_018222695.1 Gammaproteobacteria bacterium | reverse complement strand
CTCGGCACCTGGTCGGACATCACCCGGTTGGGCGTCGACTATCGGTTGATGGCGGACCTTGTGCTCAACCACTGCTCGAGCCGGTCGGCCTGGTTTGAGAACTTTCGTAAGGGTGAGGCCCCCGGCGACGATTACTTCTTCGCTCCGGGTGAGACCTTCGATACCAGCCACGTGGTCAGGCCCCGAACCTCGCCGCTCCTGAACGTTGTGGCCACGGAGCAGGGGGAGCGGGCCGTGTGGTGCACCTTCAGTCCCGATCAGGTCGACTTTAATTTCGCCAACCCCGCGGTGGTCGTGGAGTTCGTCAGCATCATTCGCGAGTTACTTGATGCAGGCGTGCGGGTGTTCAGGCTCGATGCCGTGGCGTTTCTGTGGAAGGAGAGCGGCACCACCTGCATGAACCTGCCTCAGACGCATGAACTGATCAGACTGTTTCGCCTGATCATCGAGTGCGCTCAGCCCGACGCCATCGTGATCACCGAAACCAACGTGCCCAACCGCGAGAACCTGTCTTACTTTGGCAATGCCAATGAGGCGCACGGCATTTACAACTTCTCCCTGCCGCCGCTTTTGGTGCACGCGCTGGTCACCGGCACCAGCCGCTACCTGTCGACCTGGATGATGAGCATGCCGCCGGCACAGGACGGCACCATCTACTTCAACTTTATTGCCTCCCACGACGGCATCGGGTTGCGCCCGGTGGAGGGCCTGTTGGAGCAGGCGGAGGTCGATGAGCTCTTGGTCACGATGGAGCAGTTCGGGGGTCGTGTCTCCTGGCGGCAGGCCGCCGGCAGTGAAGCCAAACCCTATGAGATCAACATTGCGCTGCGAGACGCGCTCCAGGGGACCACCCGCGGCAAGGACGAGTGGGGGCTCGAGCGCTTTCTGTGCGCGCACGCCATCATGCTGGGGCTCGAGGGTGTGCCCGCTTTTTATATCCACTCCCTGCTCGGTACCCGCAATGACCTCGAGCGTCTGGCGCACACCAGCCATAACCGGTCGATCAACCGACACCAGTGGGAGTTGGGCGCGTTGTCGAGCGCGCTGGATTGCAGCGCGTCGGACCATCACGCCGTCTTTGAGGCGTTGAAGCACCTCATTGCCCTGCGCAAGGCGCAGCCGGCATTCCACCCCAACGCGACCCAATTTACGCTGCACTTGGGTGATGAGCTGTTCGGGTTCTGGCGACAATCACTCGACCGGCGCCAGAGCCTGTTCTGTGTGCACAACCTTACTAATGAAGAGCAGGTCCTGCCGTTGAGCGGCCTGAATCTCGTGGTCAATCATCGTTGGCGGGAGCTCATTTCCGGGGCGCCCGTCGAGGAGGGATTACCCGAGTGGACCCTGGCTCCCTACCAGACGCTCTGGATCACCAACGCCTGACATCCGCCGCTTGAATCGTTCACGCTAACCGTGTCAGCCTGTTCCCATGAACAAGATGCTCATTCAGCTGGTGCGCACTGCGCTGAATCAGGCGATAGCTGTGGCGTTGCTGGCCGTCGCACTGGTGTCGCCCGCCTGGGCGTGGTCCGACCACGCGAGCCTCGTCTGGCCCTTGCTCAGGAGCCAGCCTGAGCTCATTCAGCAGACCGTAGCGGCCGAGCCGCTCGACGCCTTTTTGGCCGCTGAGCAAGCGGGTATCGCAGAGACCCTTGAAGCCCTCGAGTCGTGGTCTGCCGCCACCATTGAGCACTACCCGCCGACCCCCGAGGATCTGCGCTGGGGGACGGATCACGCGCCCACCGCTGAGCGCTTTTTTGCGGCGATCAGGGTCAATCCGATGCTCCCGTATCGCCTGTACGTGGATCTCTCCCCCGAGCGTGCCCAGCCGGAGCAGGCGCCACTGGCCTGGTCCGAGCTGAGCTTTTTGGGGGGCGGCACCTCGCAGCTGGCCGCGCGCTACTGGGCGCTGGCGCCCGGCGAGCCCGTATCGATCGCGGAGGTGATTGCCAGTGCCAACGACGAGCCCGATTTCGGGATGGACATCGGGCTCTTTGCAGATAACGGCACCGACTTTGGTCAGCGCTACGGTTTTGGCCAGCAGCCTTTTGGTAACCCCAATCTCGATTACGGCTCTCAGGCACCGTTTCACATGGGGTTTTACCACCTCGACTGGCTGACACGGACGGCGCAGCCCTCGTTGCTGCGGACTTACCCCCTGTGGCGCATCGCCTTGTTTGGTGAGTTAGCCGAGCTGGCGTTTAGCACCGGGCATGACTATTGGGGCTGGCGCTTTCTCGGTTGGGGTCTGCACTACGTCGGTGATCTCACCCAGCCTTACCATGCGATTCCGCTGCCCGGTGTCGACACCGTCGACGCGCTGTGGTCGGTGGTGCAGGGCAAAACAGGAGAGCTGGTGCAGTTGGTCTCCAACCGGCACGGCGTGATCGAGTCCTATCAGTACCAGCGGCTGA
>JAAEZV010000348.1 GCA_018222695.1 Gammaproteobacteria bacterium | reverse complement strand
GGTCGAGGCCATCATCGACAAGGTGTATCTGCTCAGCGAATCAACTGAATAACTAGATTCGCTTACCACTATGTGACGCGCTCCATTCACTGGTCTCCATCACGGCGGTTTCGACTACTGAGCCAACACAACTACTTTTGAGATGAGTGGCGCTAGGCACAGGCAACTTGAGGGCCGGAGCGCGCGCTCACGCGCCAGTGCCTAAGGTCGCTCGAGCGTGCTAACCAGATCCTTGAACGCATCAGCGTTGTCGTCGCTCATCGACATGAGCGTGCGGTGCGCCTCAAGGACCTGCCTCTTCACCTCGCCGGCTTCGCAGGGCACCGCGGGGATTTCCTGAATCGCCGAGTCGGTGTTGCAGCGCTCGCTGCGCCGCTCAAAGAGCTGATCAAAGCCCATGGTGTCGAGCAGGCGATCAATGCTCGGGTTGGTACTGAAAATCGCGGGCCGAAAGTCGAAGCGCTCTTTGGTTTGGATTGCCAGTTGAGCGAGCATGCCGAGCGTGGTGCTGTCGAGGCCGTCGGCTTCGGTCACATCCACCCACACGCTCATAAAGCCGGGCTCGGCGAACATTGACTGAAAGTACTGATCCAGCGCGGTGCACATGGTCAGGCGCACGTCACCCTCGAGCTTGATCACGTGGGCGCCGTCGTTGGACGCCGCGCAAATCCGGCAATCACTCATCCCACACCCCGGCTCACAAACAAACCCGCAATATCGTCAGCCAAATCATCTGAAGTCACTTCGCCTAAATCCAGCCGGCGAATCAGGTCACCGGGCTTCTCAAGGGTTCCACCAAGACGCTGGAGCAGAGTTTTCTCGCGCTCGATCAAATCGACCTCATCAATGGTTTCCAACACACCATCGGACATCAATACCAGCATGAACGTCTCGGGCAATAGGGTCTCTTCAAAGCCATAGCTGGCCTCGGGGGTGAGACCAACCGGCATACCTTCACCGGGAAGGTACTCGATGTGATTAGGGGTCATCAGTACCGGTTTGGGCAGGTGCCCGGCGACGGAGTATTGCAGGGTGTTCGCCTGATAGTCTAGGCACCCCACCACCATGGTGGCGTACTTGTTCACATGGAGCTCTAGCAGTTCGCGATTGGCAAGCGCCAGCATCTCAACGGGATCAATCACGGTCTTATCGTCGCGGCGCAGGTAATCCGAGCGCTTGCGTGCAAATAAATTCTTCAGCAGCACCGTGGCAAAGGCCGAGGAACTGCCGTGTCCCGATACATCGGCCAAGAAGAACACCACCTTGCTCTTACCCACCTTGAAGTAGTCGGTGAAGTCACCGCTCAAATAGAGCGAGGGCAGGATCCGGTGACTGAACCAGTAATCCCCCGCTTTGAGGGAGTGCGCAGGGAACATCGCTTTCTGCACCTGACGCCCCGCCGCCTGATCCTGCTCCAAGATCCGCAGCGAGTGACTCAGCTCTGTGTTGGCCCGCTCCAAGCTCTCGTTGGATTCCACGAGGTCACGCTGCAATTGACGGTGGTGCACGCTGCGCTCAATGGCGCGCTTCACCAGACCGGGTTTTTCGGCAGGGTTCACAAAAAAACTGGCGGCACCTAAACCGAGGGCCGTAGTCATGCTGTCCATGTCGCGGTGGTCGCTGACCGCCAGCACCGGCACCTGCACGTCGAAATTGCGCATCACACGGCGCACAGAAGCCCAAGACACATTGAGCAATTCCACATGGCAGATCACGCAGTCCCAGGGGCTGTCCGGGCCAAGTACGGCCTCAATATCGGGGGCTTCGGGGGTAATTTCGTAGCGGTGGTGAGGGTCATCCAGTGCGGCAACCAATGCAGCCGCGCGGTCTGCCTGATCATCGACTACCAACACAGAACCCGCCTGAGTCATGTCAGCAGCGCTGGATCCAACGCTGGCGACGCATCAGAATTCGTCCTCGTCCCAGTCGCTGTCAAACTCGGAGAAATCGTCTTTGACCTGCCCACCGGCTTCGAGCACAGCGCGACTCTGCAGATACACATCGCGGAAGAAGACATAGCGATCACCGGTCATGATCTCCTCGGCATCGAGCAGTCCAGCGCGGATATCCAGAACATTAAACATCCGCAAACCCCAGTAGGCTTCGTCGTTCATCATCTGCCCGGTGGGCGACATGTAGGCATCAATACTGGCACCGAAGGCGGCGCGCACGGTGCTCGGTCCGATGATGGGCAGCACCACGAAATTGCCGCGGGGTACGCCCCAAATAGATAGCGTGTGGCCAAAATCGGTCTCGTAACGCGGGATGCCGGCCATCGACGCGACGTCGAACAAACCAAAGAGACCGATGGTCGAATTCGCAACCACGCGGAACGTGTTGTTCAAAGCCTGCTCGATTCGGCCCTGAAACAGTGCGTTTAAGGCGCCATTGAAGTCATAGAAGTTGCTGAAGAAG
>JAAEZV010000347.1 GCA_018222695.1 Gammaproteobacteria bacterium | reverse complement strand
GAACAGTCCTGTCACCGGAGACTCGAACAGTTCGTCGACTGGATATCCCTCACACAAGCGAACGCTCAAGGGCACTGCCGCTGGATCACTGCGGTGCTCGGTGGCAGGACCTGCAGGGGGGCAGGCCGCACTAGCCGGCGGCCTGCTATCTGTTGTTCTCTACCAGGCGGGCTGCATCCGCACCTGGTCGGGGATAGTGTTGGCTTGAGTGGGCAGCAGGTACAGCCGCGCAAAGGTCAGACCGGAGCCCACCAAATAGCCCAGCTTTTTGAGCATCGCCACCGGACCCCGCTGGCCCTCGAGCGCGTCGCGGGCAACTTGCAGGGCTCGCATCCGCTCAAGACCCGCCCGGAAGCGGGGATCGTCGGTGTTCAGTGTCAGCGGGAACACCTGCCGAGAGATCTCTGTAGTGATATCAAATACTGTGTAATCAAATTCGGTGACATCCATACCAAACGCTTCGTAGAGCTTGGGCCGAGAGTGGTCCCTGACATACATGGTCGAATAGACCGCGAGCAGGAAAAAGCGGATCCACAGCTTGTTAAAGCCGCTCAGCAATTTCGGATCGGATCGCATGATCAGTGCAAAGGCCTCGCCGTGGGCAAACTCGTCGTTACACCACTCCAGAAACCATTTAAAAATCGGATGAAAGCGCTTCTCGGGATGGCGCTCAAGATGCCGATAGATCGTGATGTAGCGCGCGTAGCCGATCTTTTCTGAAAGATATGTGGCGTAATAAATGAATTTCGGCTTAAAGAAGGTGTACTCCTTTTCGCGCTTCAATACCCCAAGGTCGACAGCCACACCGAGCTTGTTCAGCGCTTTATTGATAAACCCAGCGTGCCGGGACTCATCCCTCGCCATATAGCGCATCAGCTTGGAGACGTCGGGGTTGCTGACGTTTTTCTCAATCTCTTGGTACAGCACGCAGCCCGAGTATTCGGCGGTGATGGAGGAGACAAGCAAATCGAGAAACTCCTCCTTGAGTTCAGGGTCTGACTCCAGAATGCTGGGGTCATATTCGTAGTTTTGCTTGAAGTGGCCTCGATTTTTATCGAGCTCGAAATCTCGCATCATCAGATCCCACTCTGCGCGAACGGGCTCGATGTCAATATGCTCCATTGCCGCGTAGTCGGTGCAATAGAATCGGGGCGCCAAAGGTTGTGCCTCCAACGCCTGCTGTGTGGTCAGATTGACCGCCCCGTCCGATGAGGCCAGTGCTTCACTCATTTCTTCCCCCAACGTGGCCATTTTGGCCACCTTCCGAGCGATCTCGCCCGATGTCCAACTTTGTGTCCATGTTTTTTACCACATATCTGTCAATTTTATTTGACTATTGGCCCGGTAGCAAGCAAGGTGATGTCGGGGGCTCAGTACATATCGATCTTTTGATCGCATTAGAGGCACGCACCCCATGTCACAGCTCAACAGCCCCCAACAGGCGCAGGATCCTGACGCCCTCTATCACCTTTGCTATGTCAGTACTGCGGCGGTCGATTTTTCTGACGAAGCATTGGTCGCGCTATTAGGCGAGGCGAGAAGCGCCAATACGGATCGGGATGTGACCGGCTTACTGCTATATCGGGAGGGCAGCTTTTACCAGGTGCTGGAAGGTAGCGAATCGGCGGTCAAAGCGACGTTTCAAGATATTGAGGGGGATCCTCGCCACAAGGAGGTTCGCATCCTGTTTGACGGCGAGACCGATACTAGAGAGTTCGCTGACTGGCAGATGGGATTCCTCAATCTCGACGACGTCGACATGGAGACTCTGAGTGGCTTCTCAGACTTCATGACCCGCGACGCAGACCCTCAAGAGTTTCTTGAAAATTTGAGTCGCGGCAAGCGGCTAGCGCTGATGTTCAGGACGCTGCTCTAGATCGAGATCGAAATTTGGGGCGCCACACCCCAAGGGCAACATTGGCGGTTGCCACCAAACCAATGATTACAAGGGATCCGCGTTCCGCCTCCAGTTTGAGCGCCAACTCACCCACCAGACTGACATCGATCAACGCCGCGCTGGCGAGTTCAGCCTCTCTTTTAATGGGGCTTTGTATCCCGAGCAGGCTCCCCTCCAGCATCAACACGGTCGTGACTAACTTCGCCCAGGCCCAAGGCGCGCCGTGATAGCCGGGCACCACCGCAAACGAGGCTAGACCAAACAACAGGGTGACGAGCAGCGAAGGCATCATGACCAGCGTCGCCACACGCTCCATCACCTGCCGCTCCGCCACATAGATCTCCAGCGCCTCCGCGGGCGGCGGCAAGTAATGATGAAATACCCACAGCACCACCACCGAGCCGAGAAAAGTAATGGCGGTCATCGAGTGACCAAATTTCAGCAGCTTTCTCATGAGACTCCCTGCCTCGCCTAACCCGGGATTCCCAAAAGTCCCGTCGCACCACCAAAGCGGCAGGAAT
>JAAEZV010000346.1 GCA_018222695.1 Gammaproteobacteria bacterium | reverse complement strand
CCGTCGCCACAGTGAGCCGCGAGTCATCAGTCAGGAATTCGGGGTAGACCACCGCGCCGTTGAGTCGTGACCGCTCGATCAGCGGCTCTTTTTCAGCCAGCTCATCTTTGGACCAGACCTCGTGATAATCGGCGCGTTCTACGCCACCCAGCCGCTCATAGGCCCACAGCGCCGCCCTGAGCATAAGCTTGCTACGCACGCTGCCGGTCGGAATCACGTAAGGCGTTTTCTGCGCCAAATGGGGCGCGATCCGGTGCAGGGTGGCACGCTCAGAAGCAGACTCTTTCACGACTGCCACATCTCCCGCGACCAGATAGCGCAAACCGCCGTGAATCATCTTCGAGCTGCGACTGGAGGTGCCGCTGGCGAGATCCTGCGCTTCAATCAGTGCCACAGACAATCCCCGCATGGCGGCGTCTCTCGCCACGCCGGCCCCGGTTATCCCGCCGCCAATCACCAGCAGATCGAAGCACTGATCTGTGAATGCCCTCAGCGATGCGGCGCGGTGGGTCTGGTTAAAATCCTGTGGTGTCATGCGTCCCCCAAATTAATCCCCAATTTAACAGCCTCATCACCGATTAAATGTCTAAAATATGACAATCTTATTAAGTGAGACCAGCGCAACATGAGACAGGACCTTCCGACCACAGAGCTGGTCCAATTTTTGGGCAAGCTGCCGGTTTTTGAACGACTTAATCTTGAACAGCGCTCTGCGCTACTCGATCAATGCCGGCTACATTCACTCGAACAAAGGGAGGTGATGCAGGCAGCCGGAGATCCTCATCATCACCTGTGGATCATCGTGACGGGCGAAATCGCTATGGTGGCCAACTCTGAAGACGGCGATGAACTAACTCTGGCGATCTTCGGTCCCGGCAGCACTTCAAGCTGGATCGCGCTCTTTCACGACACACCTGCAGAGCGCAATCTGATCGGCAGCGCTGCAAGCCATATTTTAGGCTTACCGCGCAAAGTCGCCCTGCAGCTCCTCGAGGATCATCCTGCGCTGTACCCGGTGGTACTAAAGATTGAAGCCAATCGATTTCGTGCGGCACTGAACCTGCAGCAACATAATCTAGTGAGAGAACGCCCCCGTCGCGTAGCGGGTCTCTTACTGATGCTTCTCGAAATGAGCGGCGACGGCCGCCAATCCAACACCATTCGGCTCACCTCACAGCAACTCGCAAAAATGGCACATTGCTCCAGGCAGTCACTCTTCGAAGCAGTCAAGCAATTGACTGCGCATGGTGCGGTCAGTCAGCGATATGGGGAAATTGAAATTACCGATATTCCAAAATTGAGGTCGCTATATCGGGGCGCTGCCAGCTAATACCATCAAGGAGTCGCACCGGTCAGTTTCTGACCTGATCCCACCCCATCGACCAGCTCTCCGCCCTGAACGGCCAGTGCACCCGCCACCCAGACGCTGTGAATACCCGTGGGGGGGTTAAAAGGCGCCGCATAAGACGCCATGGCGGCGACGGTGCGGGGATCAAAAACCACGATATCGGCGTCAGCGCCGATCGAGACGCGCCCTTTTCGGGCAAAAGCCGGCGCAATTCGTTCCATTCGCTGGGCTGGGTAAAGGCTGAGGCGGGCAATAGCGTCGCTCAGACTCAACAGGCCCTCATCACGGACATACTGGCCCAATATTCGCGCTGAGGTGCCCGCACCATTGGGCACCACCTTGCGATCGTAACTAAGGAGCGGCATGGCATCGCTGGCCACCATCACGTGGGGCCGCTGAATCGCACGACGATTCCACTCCTCTCGGATGTAGTGATGCATGGTCTGGCCATCAGGCCGGGTTTCCCGGTAAGTCTGAAAAGTTTCTTCCGTGAGCCACTCCCCCGTCTCGGCCCACTGCACATCGGTGTAGTCGATGGCAAAAATCTCGCGCCAGTTTCTGGAAAATACGTCAGAGGAAATCGCAGCCGAACCAGAGGTCCAGGGGAACATTTCGGTCGTGACATCGACACCACGCGCTCGCGCGGCATCGATTTCGTCGAGCCAATCATCCACGCCGCTCATGGCGCTGGCGTTGAGATGGCAGATATGGACCGCTGCTCCGTATTGCTCTGCCGCCTCAATCACCTCGAGCAGACCCGCCGGATCGCCATCGATACCGCGACGAACATGAACGAAGACCGGCGCACCATGGCGCGCGGCAACGGCGAAAATCATGTCTAGCTCAGCATCGTCTACCGCCCGGGTCATGTAGTCGAGTAGAAAGCCGATGCCCAGGCCACCCGCGGCCAGCTCCGTCTCCAGCATGCGCTCCATTTTCTGCCGTTGGGCGGACGTGGCGATCTGAGTGAACGCTGCACCAGACATATCGAGCTTGCCCGTGGCAGCAAGCTCTATGAGCGCATCGGGATCGACTACCTGCATACGAATCCAGGCGTGCCCTACCGAGGCACCAAAG
>JAAEZV010000345.1 GCA_018222695.1 Gammaproteobacteria bacterium | reverse complement strand
CCGTCATGTTCACTGGGTAGGACAGTTTAACTGGTTTGCCCCGCCACAGATCGCGGGCGGGGCTTCAAAAAGTGACAGCTTCGCTATTGGCGCGGATAGGCCTTTAGGAACTGAAGCTGGGTCGTGTTCACGTTCACTCGCATTCCCGCAGTCTCTTTGGCGAAAGTCGTGTAAGCGGGATGGGCGAATAGCGCTTGCTGAATTTGATCGAGCTGGGTCAAATTTTCTGCGCCTAGGTACACCCAGTTGGTGAACATGTCATTACCAAAACCGACCAGATCATTACCCCAGGATCGCAAGCCGACATCTTCAGCTGCGGCGCTCATCATCTTGGCATAGGCTGCCGCATACGCGCGCTGGTTCTGAGGCTCAATGATCACATCAAACTTGGCGAAGACGAGGTCCTGATTCCAGTCCCCCTCTTCAAGGAGTGCAAAGCCAAGATACTCCCGAGTGGGGATCACGCCTGCTGCGTTGAGATCAGCTAAAAACTCAAGGCCACTTGGGCAGCTGCGGAAGATCTCTGCGGCTTTCTCCTGATCCGCGGCATTTTGATAGGTGTTGATGAAGAAGTGCGTTGATTGGTAAGCACCATTGAACACTTCCTCGGCCAGACCCACATCCGCCGGATAGGCTTTACCGCAGTCTGATGCATAGAACTTGTCAGTCGCC
Source organism: Gammaproteobacteria bacterium (assembly GCA_018222695.1). GTDB lineage: Bacteria > Pseudomonadota > Gammaproteobacteria > Pseudomonadales > Halieaceae > Luminiphilus. Next base: position 1,753 of record JAAEZV010000345.1, on the reverse strand, counting down.
GCGACCACGGCGGCCGGGTCCGGCGCGATGAAATGATAAAACCCGTAGTACTTACTATTAGGTCGGTGGTTGTCAGCGAGCGCGAGTGTAGAGAAGAGCGCCGCGAGTAGCGTCACAAAAAGTTTCATGTTGTTCCCCCTGGTTTTTGGTTCGCCGCACAGTCTCTAACATACGGCCCGTGGATCTGACGCTCCCTGTCCTGTTTGGCGCTACGCGGCTTCTGCGTAGAGCTCCTTCATGCCATCAAAGGTCATGGTGTCGACGATATTGCCGTCATCGTCGAGAATCTCATAGATCGGCCCGTCACAATAAGGTCGCAGGCTGAAAAGAATAATGACGTCTGTATCGCCGCCACCTTCGGTATGCGGCTCCGGGTCAGCCTTACCGGCTTTATAGGTCCCTACCGGGCGCACTTCCTTGAGCTCACCTTCCGGCGTGTAGATTCGATGCTCACCTTTGACGACAAAGGTGTGAAACGCAGCGACGTGGCGGTGGAGCACAATTTTCTCGTTTGCCGCAAATCGGAATAACACGTCGACGATTTTGGCTGTCTCGTCGACATCCAAGATCGATAGCCACACGTGCTCTACGTCGGGCAGTTCGCGCCAGGTAATCGCGTTTTCGTCAAAAGAATTGATGTCCAGCATGTGGTTCCCCCTTTAATCGATGTTGTTTTGATCAATATCTACCACAAAAACGTGACTGCCGCTGTTTCCCTGCACATTTGCATCTGGCGCAACGGGCCAACGCTTTGGCGTATCGAGTGAAGGCGAGTGCTCGGTCGAGAGCCATACTGAAACGGATTTCAGGGTGAGCCACTGCTCCGGAAGCACGGCTCCACTGACGTCGAGTCACGGAAGACCCCGATGCCAAGGATGGCATTCACTAACGGGAGGTGGTGAGATGGATCTGTATCAGCGAATGAGTGATCGCAGCATGGCGAAGCTCTACTGGATTGCCCGGCACTGTGGTGACTTCGCGACAGCCAATGACATCTTGCAGGCGCTGAAGCAGCGCACCGAATCAGGCGCTGGGTGCTCGAGGCGTTGCAAAGTAGCGGCTTGAATCGTTAGTTGTAGCGAGAGTCCCTTGCGCCTAACGAGGCCTGCCCTTGCCGACAGCCGAGGCACCGATCATTATATGTTCTAAGCAAGCAAGCAGATTGGTCATGAGCAGCGCCCCGCAACACCCAGATGACGATCGCCCCAAGTGGCGCGGTCGGACCGAAGTCTTACTACTGGTCGCAGGCGGTCTGATTCTGCTCATACCGACAATCGCGATATTTCTCGCAGGATCTGGGTGACGCCATGACGAAACGCTACGCGCCCGCCACCGAGCGAAACCGCGAAGCGATTCTAGCTGTCCTTCACAACCATCTCCCTGATCAGGGCGTGGTGTTGGAGATCGCTTCTGGCACAGGACAACACGCCGTTTTTTTTGCCCAGCATCTCACCCCACGCTTCTGGTTACCTACCGATATGGACGCGATCAATCTGGCATCGGTAGCCGTCTGGCGCGAGGAAGCGGACGTGGCGAATTTATTGCCGCCTCGTCAGCTCGATGTGCGTGACCCAACGTGGCCAATTGATTCTGACCTCCCCGCGCCGATCACGGCGATCGTGAATATCAATATGTTGCACATCTCGCCCTGGTCCTGCTGCCAGGCACTGTTTGCGGGCGCAACCGAGATCTTGGATCACGGTGCCGTGGTGATGCTTTATGGGCCATATAAGCGAGACGGGCTGCATACGGC
>JAAEZV010000344.1:1890-2435 GCA_018222695.1 Gammaproteobacteria bacterium | reverse complement strand
GTACTGGCGGCAGTAGTAGCCCCGCCGGGGGCGGCATGCCCGGCAGTGAGGGCGGCGGAACCTCTGCGAGCACGGGTGATGGCAGCGATACCGCGGGCGCCGGCGCAGAGGCCGGAGACGGCGCTTCCGGCGAACCGGGCTTTGGCGATATGGCGGGTGGCGCTGACCTGCCCTCGATGGTCGATACCCTGCCCACCTTCGATGAGGACTATGGTTCGGAAGGTGACGGCAGTGGCGCCGAGGGTGGCTCACCCGAAGGCAGTGAAGAGGGGGCTGGCGGCACAGGGGACAATGGACAGGTTGCGCAATCATCCGGCGCTCCGGGTGATGCTTCGGGTCAGCAAGGTCCGGGGACCCGCGCCAGTGGCGGCATGGAATCAGACATGGGTGCCGGCGGCCCGATGACAGCAGCCGAGCAAGTCGCCATCCTCGACCGGCAGCTTGAGGAAAGCACCCGGGATTTCGACGGCATCATTTACGACGAAGAACAACGCCAACGAGAGGCCGCCCGCGAGCGCGCCGCTCAGACTGCGCAGACCGCGGGT
>JAAEZV010000344.1:0-1880 GCA_018222695.1 Gammaproteobacteria bacterium | reverse complement strand
GGCGGGCGCAGTGGCGCACCACCCACAGATGGCGCCAAATACCCGGCGCCACCGGATATCCCCAACGGCAATGACGACGACGTGGTGGCCCGCCAGCTCCGTGAGGCAGCGATGCGGGAGCCCGACCCGGCTATTCGCGAAAAGCTGTGGGCTGAATATCGCAAGTACAAAGGCATTGCGGAGCCCGACGCATGATCCGCACCCTATTCTCGCTTCTCCTTGGCATAGGCCTACTCACGGGCTGCGTGTCGGAGACCGTCAAGTCGACTTCCGTACCGGTGCTCGATGCTCCTGCCACACTCACGCCAGAAGCAGAGTTGCTCGATGTTGGAGTCGTCATACTGGATCCGGGCATCAGCACTGTCGAAGACGAGGAGCAGGTCTACCCCGAGGTGCGCAAAGCCGAAGCCACCTTTATGGCGACGGAGCTCGCCGAGGTACTTACCGAGCAAGGTGGTTGGGGCGCTGTCAGGGTCGTGCCCGACGATCGACAATTTTCTGATTTGCTGGTGCGCGGCACCATACTGCGCTCGGATGGCGAGGCGCTGGAGCTGAAAATTCTGGTGAGTGACGCGCGCGGCACACTCTGGCTCGACAAGCGCTATCAAGGGATCACTAGCCGCTACGCCTATGAGCAGGGCACACGCGTCAAGCAGGATCCGTTTCTCGCGGTGTATCGCATGATCGCCAACGACATGCTGGCCATCTTTAACCGACTCCCCTCCGAAGACCGCGTCACTATCCGCCAGGTAGCAGAGATGCGTTTCGCCCGGGATTTCGCCAACGGCGCCTTTGCGGATTACCTCGAGGAAGATGACAAAGGCCAGATCAGCCTGCGCCGATTACCGGCGGAGGATGATCCCATGCTGAACCGCGTGCGCGGTCTGCGACAACGCCACTACGTGTTTGTCGACACACTTCAGGGCCACTACTCAGGCTTTGCGGAGGATATGTATAGCCCCTATCAGGAGTGGCGCAAGGCCAGCTACGAAGAGACCGTCGCGCTCCGTGAACTGGAGAGCGAGGCACAGCGCGAGATGATCGCAGGGGGTGCGGCGATTCTGGCAGGCGTGCTCGCCCAGACATCGGGTAGCCGCACCACGCGCAGCGCCGGCGCCGTCGGCGTGCTTGGCGGCGGCGCTTTGCTGAAAAGTGGCCTGGAGAAACGCGCCGAATCCAATATTCACTCACTGGCACTGGAAGAACTGGGGCAATCGTTAGACGCCGAAATCACGCCGAGGGTGATCGAGCTTGAGGATCGCACGGTGCGCCTGACGGGCAACGTGGAAGACCAATACGATCAGTGGCGCGAGCTGCTGGCCGATATCTACGCCGCGGAACTTGCCGCACTGGAGCCCCCGGCTCCACCCGCCGACAACCTGCCTGCGGCCCCTGAATCGCAGGACTCGTGACCGACCACAAAGAGCAGCCCCTCTCCGCCACCACCTTCGAGCCCGCGCCAGCCAAAACAGAATCGGCTGACCCGGGGTCCGAGGGGGGACAACCACGACTGGTGGTTATTGCCCTTGCCGCCGCCGCGGTGTTACTCATTTTCGTTTTCTTTATCCTGCCGCAGCTGGTGACGCCTGATGACGTCGGACCTAGCCTGACTGACACGCAAAATGGGCCATCTTCTGCCAACGCCGCTACCCCGGGTAGCGTCGCCAACGACACGGGTAATGAACGTAGCCCCTTCGCCGAAGCGCAGGAAAGCGCGCTGAGAAGAGCTGCGCAGGAGGTGCTTCAGTCACTCCTGTCGCTGCAGGAATCGCTCGCAGAGCGCGGTGCTGCGAGATGGGGAGAACCCACGTATGGGGAGGCTTTGGGTCGTGCCGCAGCGGGCGATACCGCTTACCGTGAACGCGACTTCACCGCGGCCA
>JAAEZV010000343.1 GCA_018222695.1 Gammaproteobacteria bacterium | reverse complement strand
CCTGAAGCCCGTCGCGGGCTGCAACCTCTTTGATAATCACCTTCTCGGCCATCGTTATCTCCTTTTAAGAGGACTTTGGAAGCTCCACCACCGGAACCTGGCGGCGCCAAGTGTAGCGCCACTGGATCAGCGTCACCACTCAGGGCTCGAGCCCGCTCAGCTTACCGTCAACTTTCGGGCGGCGTCGGCAATAGAAGCGGCGTCGACCTTAAAGTGGGCGCGTAAGTCTGAACGCCGCTCACTCATCCCGAAACCGTCGGTGCCCAGGGCCGTAAACGGCCCAGTTATCCAGCTCGCGATCATACGGGGCAAGGCCCGCACGTAATCCGTCGCGGCGACAGTAGGCACATCGGTCTCACGAAAAATCGTATCCAACCAGGCTGGCTCAGCATCAGCAGTGCCCGCCTGCTCTGCTCGCTCTGCATCGCGCGCCAATTCAACATAGCTGGTGATGCTATACACGGCCACCGAGTAGCCCTCTTCCCTAAGCGTCGCGGCGGCCTGCATCACTTCGAACAGAATCGTGCCGGATCCCAGTAGATTCACGCGTGGCCCGTCGCCCGTGGCGGGCTCCAGCAGATAACCACCCCGCACCACACCCTCGTCGAGATCTTCATGTGCGGGTCGAGCCGGCATGGGCAGCGCTTCGTTGTACATCATCAGATAAAACAGCTCGTCGTGATCCTCCACGAACATCCGCTGTATGCCGAATCGGACCAGAATCGCCAATTCCCAAGCGAAGGCACAATCATAGGTGCGCACCGACGGCACGGTGCTCGCGAGAATCGGAGAGTGCCCGTCCTGATGCTGGAGGCCCTCGCCGTTCAAGGTGGTGCGGCCCGCCGTACCCCCCAACAGAAAGCCCCGGGCCATCATGTCGGCAGACGCCCAGATCATGTCGCCCACGCGCTGGAAGCCAAACATCGAGTAGAAGATGTAAAACGGGATGGTGGGCACCGCAAAGGTGGCATAGGCAGTGCCCGCTGCAATGAACGAGGCAATCGCCCCTGCCTCGCAAATACCCTCCTGCAAAATCTGCCCGTCAATGGCTTCCCGATAAGTATTTAATGCCTCAGCGTCGACGGGGGTATACCGTTGACCGTCGGGCGAGTAGATGCCCGCCACCTTGAACAATGCGTCCATGCCAAAAGTGCGCGCCTCATCCGGCACGATGGGCACAATAAACTCGCCTACCTCAGGGTCTTTCAGAAGCTTGGTCAACAGGCGCACCATGGCAGTGGTCGTAGACAAGCTCCGTGACTCGCTGCCTCCGTCGAAGGTCGTGAAGATCGCCGCATCCGGCGCCTTCAGACTGGCGGCAGGTACCTCGCGTCGGGGTAGATAGCCGCCCAGTGCTTCCCTGCGCGCCCGCAGGTATCTGAGCTCGTCGCTGTCCTCCTCCGGACAATAAAAATCGGCCCGGGCAATCGCCTCATCGTCAAGCGGTATCCCCCAGCTGCGCGCGCAGGCGATCCGCTCCTCGCGGCTCAAATCTTTCTTTTGATGCGCGGTATTGCGCCCCTGCAAGGCAGAGCCCATGCCATCACCCTTGACGGTCTTCACAAGAATGACTGTCGGGCGATCCTCACTCTCACAGGCCCGGCGGTACGCGGCGTAGAGCTTTTTCGGGTCCTGCCCACCGCGCTTGATCTGCGCGACCTCGACATCGGTGAGGGTATTCATCAGTTGTTCCAGACGCGGGTCACCATGCACCCAGTGCTCGCGCTGCTCGTCTCCGGGGAGTATCGAGTAGCGCTGATAATCGCCGTCAAGGCACTCCTCCATGCGGTGGCGCAAAACACCCTCGTGATCCGAGGCAAGTAGCGCATCCCAGCCACTGCCCCAAATCACCTTCAGGACCTGCCAGTCGGCACCACGAAACGCCCGCTCCAGCTCTTGAATGATCTTGCCGTTACCGCGAACCGGTCCATCGAGGCGCTGCAGATTACAGTTGACCACTATCACCAAGTTGTCGAGTCGCTCTCGAGCGGCGATATTGATGGTGCCCAGCACCTCGGGCTCGTCGGCCTCACCGTCGCCGATAAAGCACCAGATCCGCGCGTCATCGGACGCCAGCAGTCCGCGATGCTGAAGATACTTGGCGAACCGCGCGATATAGATCGACATTGGCACGGACAGGCCCATGGACGCGTTGGGCACCTGCCAGAACTCGGGCATGGATCGAGGGTGCGGGTAGGAAGGCAAACCCCCGCCCTCTCCCAACTCACGTCGGAAATTACGCAGCTGCTGCTCGGTCAGTCGTCCTTCCAGATAGGCTCTGGCGTAGATACCCGGCGCGGCGTGCGGCTGGGGGAGGACGAGGTCTCCCCGGCCCTCGGCGCTGAAAACGTGATGAAAGGCCGTCTCCATAGCGGTGGCGGCAGAGGCATAAGTCGCAATGTGCCCACCCAAACCGGCACCTTCGTCCTGCGCCCG
>JAAEZV010000342.1 GCA_018222695.1 Gammaproteobacteria bacterium | reverse complement strand
ACCTGACACCGAGCCGTCGGCGTTATAGCGCCGATACTTAACGCCCAGCGTGCACTCCACCAGTTTGGTCGACATCGACAAAAGCCCAGCGGTGAAGAGCCAAAACGCCGCTCCCGGGCCACCGAGGGAGATCGCCACGGCCACGCCGCCAATGTTGCCCACCCCGACCGTGCCAGACACCGCCGTGGCAACGGCCTTGAAGTGACTGATCTCACCGCGGGCGTCAGGATCCGCAAAATCGCCGCGGGCGTGGCGAATCGCAAGCCACAGCGCTCGCACATTGATGAGCCGCAGATAAAACGTGAAAAACAGGCCGGCCACCGCCGTCCACATCACAATCAGCGGCACGTCGGTGCCAGCAATGGGTACCGTGTAGAACACAAAGGACGATAACGCTTCTGCGATGGGGCCGAGGTGCGCCTCCACCCACTGATCGGGAGACAGACTCACCCCCACTGCACCGTGTGGCGCAATACCTGTTGGTAGCCGTTGAAGCTGGGCACCTCGTCGAGCAGCCCCTTATCCTTCAGCAGGGCACGGAAGCTGGGCAAGCGGTAACAGGGCACGCCGGGCAGCAAGTGATGCTCGAGATGATAGTTCACAAAATGCGGGGCCATGAGAAAGCGCTGCCACACCGGCGCTTCAACCGTGCGGGTATTAAAGCGGGGGTCGGGGTTATCGGTATCGGGCACTGCCGCGTGCTCCGCGATCTGTCGCAGTCGCGCCACCAGCATGTAAGACGTCATCAGGCTCGCAAACCAGAGCCACCAGGTCCAGCCAATGCCCAGTAGCATCAAGATGGCAGCCAGCGCCGCCTGCACGCCCACCTGCTTGAGCAATAAAGCGTTGCCGTCGGAACTGTGGCCACCAAAGTGGACCAGGCCGCCACGCAGGATGCCGGCTGTCAATTTAAAACCCGTCTGTCCTGTCAGATCCCGCACCACCTTGCGCCGAAAGCTTGTGCCATCGACCGGGTAAGCCCGGTAATTGGGCAGATCAGGATCCTCAGGCGTTCCTGCAAGCCGGTGGTGATCGAGATGCCCGCTGGCATAGGCAGTCAGATCATTGAGCGTTGGCAGGGCACACAGCCACTGCCCTACCCCCTGATTCAGCGCGCGACTGGCGAACAGGGTGTTGTGACCCGCCTCATGCATGAGCACGGACAAACCCAGTTGGCGGCCCGCCAGTAGTGCCCAGACCAACAAGATCGTGACCGGGTGCGGGAACGCGGCCGCCAGCCACAATAGCGCCAGCGTCAGCATCCAGGTCGAGAGCACCAGCCACCACGCCCAGAAATCGCTGCGGCTCAAAACCTGCTCGCGCTCTGCGAGGGTCAGATAGTCGTTGATCTTCAGCATGCCCACCTCGTCATGCGTCAATTATCAGTGATTTAAGCGACACCGCAAACGGGTCACTTATTAGGCCGCTTGAGGTTCACCAGAGTGTCAAGGTTGGCAGAGGCTTGGAGAACTTCTTGCGCTCCAGACGAGCCCCTGCGTCAGAAGGGAAACACCCGAGGCAGCAGCGCCAGCACGACGATCGAGTAGGACAGCGATACCAGCCAACCAAAGCGCAGGTAATCCGCGCGGGTGTAGCCGCCGAGGTTTTGCACCATCAGGTTGGTGGTATAACCATAGGGCGTGAGGAATGACGCGCTGCCACCGAGTGCGACCGCCATCACAAAGGCCATGGGATCGAGCCCCGCGGTGAGCGCCAATGTGTACCCCAATGGGAACATCAGAGCGGCCGCTGCATTGTTAGTAATGAGTTCGGTCATCGCCAGTGTAAGGACGTAGACCAAAATCAGCATCGCTATCGGTGGCACGCTGCCAATTAGGGGGCCGAGGAAGGTCATTGCATGCCCCATGAGCCCGGAATCCATGACCGCCTGGCTAATGGCCAGCGCGGAAGAGACAATCAACCACATTTCGAAGGGGAAGCGACGCCGCAACTCAGCCGTGCTGAACAATTTCATCGCCAGCATCAGTAAAAGCAAAAACATCAGGCCTGTTGCCAGCGGCACCCAACCCATGACCGAGGCTGTCACAGCGCCAAACATGGCCGCAGCGACCGTCAGGCTCTTGCCGGTTGAGAGGCTGTGGCTGGCAACACTGCTGTCAACCACCAAGAAATTACGACTCAGGTTGCTGCGCTTTTGAAAATCGGGCCCCACGGCGAGCATCAAGGAATCACCGCTGCGCAGCACGATATTGCCCAACTGTCCCGACAAGCGTTCACCGTCGCGGTGCACGCCCACTACCGCGGCGTCGAAGCGGGAACGAAACTCGCTGCCTTTGATCGAGCGCCCAATCACCGCCGAACCCGGCAAGAGGACGACCTCGGTCAGATTAGTACCGAGCAGACCCTCATCGATGGCAAACGAACGCAGCCCGTGGAAGCGCTCAAGAATGCCCACCTTTGAAACATCGCCGGAAAAAATGAGT
>JAAEZV010000341.1 GCA_018222695.1 Gammaproteobacteria bacterium | reverse complement strand
CCGCTGAGTGCGGGGTTTTTTATGCGTTGATCCAGGAAGAAATGGGGCGGCTCACTCGCCATCCCCGCTTGAAAGATGTTTAGACTTGGCAGCATTCAGCGAATTTTTATCAAAAGGACAGCCTCATGATCGAGTTTCTAAAAACCAACGCCGTTCTCCTCGCCCTGGTGGCGGTGATTTTGTACCAGCAAAGTGAGCTCAAAGAGGTTGAGCGCACGCTGAACTACATCTATGCGGCGGTGCAGACGAATAACAACGACATTCAGATGACCAGAGAAGAGGTGTGGGCGGTGAGTGATTTGATCGTTGCCGTATATGAAGAGGAGACCGCCGCGGCTGAATAACGCCGCCCATTTTGTGGGCGGTGCTGTGGCTACTATCGGGCCGCCTCGTCATCTTGCCATGGCGGTAGAGTGCGCTCGAAGCGCCTGAGAACCGAGGGCTACTGCGTGTTTTGCGGCGTGAGCGACAGCATGTAGCGTCATTTGTCCAGGTTTTGTTTGATCCAGTCGGTGCCGGGGAGGGTAACACCTGCAACTCCGCCTTCAGGCATTGGTCATGATTTTCGGGTTCAGTCATTATTCAATCGGTACGCTTGCCCCCGCAGAGCGCTCCAGCGATGAGCGCGCTGGTCCTGATGTTGATAGGGAGCAGACGGGACGAACCCCCGCGCAGGTGTATGACTTGGCGCATGAGCGACGCCTGAGAGCACTTCAGTCCTATATTGAGCAGGGCTATACCCTGAATGAGGCGGCGCGCCTACTAGGCGTCTCAAACCTGACCGTGCTTCGCTGGGATGATCACGGGCGCCGATAACACGCTACATCAGGCTGACTGAGTCTCCAGCGGACACAGTACCCGCCTCCAATATAGACGCGTAAATACCCAGATTGCCCTCACTGTTGGCGACCAGCTTGCGCATGATTTGCGCATCTTGCGGCAGATCATCAAAACCGTGTGTGGTCATGGAGCATCGGGGACACGTCGTCTCTATCTTCAGCTTCGCACTGCCTATCGATAATGTCTTACCTACCCACGCCTGCTCGGGAAAGGGGTGATCGCTGTCGGGGATATCCACCAGCAGGTTGGGTCTAAAGCGCCGGACGTCAAATAGAGAATCACCGTCTAGCTGATTCATGGTGGCCAGTGACTGCTGGCTCATGATGGAGAGCGAGAACGCATCGAAATAGGTACCCGGCGGCGACTCAAACTCGAGCAGTTCCTCGAATCCCGTGAGATCAGGGAGTGGCTCATCCGGTAATCGCCCGAATACCGCGCGCAGTTCCTGTTCGAAATCTTCGGTGTCGGGCGCGCCGCGCCGATAATGGTCCAGCTGCTCGGCGGGAAGCAGTGGCCACAAAGTGACCGGGTGATTGAGCTTGTCGCTGAGCCACTCGTTGATACCCTCAGCGCTTGCCGAGGCAGAGTCCCCATCGGGGGCTATGATGAGCGGCGCCGCGGGCCCGGATCGTGCCGTCAGCCGCATTAATTGGGGGATTTTCTTTCCGCCCCGAATGCCGCCACGTTTCTCATCCCGAACCGCCCAGCCGCGATCGCCAGCGATGCCTGCCTCTCCGATAGCTGCCTCGCTCAGTGCTTCTCCCATCATGGATTTCACCGGGTAGCGATAAATGTTGAGGACTGAGGCGTTGCCCATAGCTGGTCTCGCACGAGGAATTTAGCCCAGTGTACTGCAGGATGGCTTTGCTCAAGTAACGCCCACCCGCCCCAGTCAAGCTATGCCAGCTCATACACACAGCGAGTGCAGTGGCGCCGAGTCGGGTGGGGGGTGGAGCGGGGCTGAACCGTCTCACAGTGAGTGTTAGTCTCCGACGCATGCTCTTAATGCGGAATGCAGGATGTCTGATCGATTACCAAATAAAGTTGCCGTGGTCACAGGGGGTGCCTCGGGTATCGGTGAAGGCATTGTCAGGCGCTTCTGTGCTGAGGGTGCCAAAGTCATCCTTGCCGATGTCGATGAGGCCAACGGATCCCGTATAGCGGCTGAGTGCGGCGCAGACTTTGCGCAGCTGGATGTCAGTTCGGCTGAGAGCTGGCAATCGCTTACAAATACCATCTGCGATGAGCACGGGCAGCTTGATATTCTAGTCAACAACGCCGGTGTCGTGACTGGCCTGGACATCACCGCCGTCACGGTTGAGGCCTGGCAGCAGCTGATGAGCATTAATCTTCTGGGGATGATGCTGGGTTGCCAGACGGCCATATCGCTGATGCGCGACAACCCCGGTGGTTCGGGCGGATCCATTATTAATACCGCGTCGTCTACCTCTTATCTGGCGATACCCGATGTCGCGTACACGACTTCGAAGGCGGGGGTAGTTGGTCTGACGAAGTCTGTCGCGGTGCACTGCGCCAACGAGGGGTTGGATATCCGCTGCAACTCGATTCACCCCGGCGCGACACTGACTAACATTCTCAAGACTGCCATTGAGC
>JAAEZV010000340.1 GCA_018222695.1 Gammaproteobacteria bacterium | reverse complement strand
CGCCACAGGAGCGGGACCCGGCAGTCATCCGGCAGACCTTGATATGGCAGAAGGTAATGGTGGCAATGGGAGCGGTGATTGCCGTAGCGTTGGCCCTGTTTTATGCCGTGCCTTACCAGCAAGCGATCGCAGGTACCGAGCAAGTAGCGAGGGAGGTTGCATTGTGAGCGGAGAGGTCGTGCTCGCGCTCGCCTATGGATTGGTCCTGACCACGTCGGGCCTTTGGATTTGGCGCCGGGTGACCAGAGATTATCTCAATCATGAGGGCGACGAAAAATGATGGTTTACGCCCTCAGCATGATCTCTATCGATGCTTCTAGTGCAAGTAGGGCGTCGTCCTGACTTGCGGGCATCATCAGTTGGATGCCCGTTAGCGGTTGCCCATGCTGGCGGCTCGCCCGCGGGTATCTTCGCCGCGAGAGCCCCCAATTACACTAGTGTGCAAGTGTGCGTGATCCGGATACAGTAGAGCTGTAACGCATGACGGAGGCTCAGCCATGAACGAAATTCTCTCCTTTGATGACGAAGCACAGGCTCACTCAGAGATAGAGGCTATGGGTTACCACGCCATGGCTTTTGATTTTCCCGCTGAGGAGAACGAATTGCACTGGCACGATTTTGACTCGGTGCTTTACGTGACGGGTGGCGAGCTCACTGTATGGGTAGAGGGTGATGATGAGCCAGTGACCTGTCAGCGTGGTGCAAAGATCGTTGCTACCGCGGGCACTGTTCACAGGGAGAAAACGCCGGGCTACAGCGCCATCATCGGTTTCTCTGTCGCGCCCGAGTCGCTCACTCAGCCGATTAACAAGCCTCTTCCGGTCGCGCTCTAGCGCGGCGTCCCGCGCTCGGTAGCCAGCATTCGCGACACGGCGGTTTTAGAATAACGGCGACACGCGAGCGGTCCGCGGTGGGGCTGCTGGTGTCGGTCAGCACCGTATCTTGGGTAGGTTCTCGCTGATCAATCGTATGTGGCGAGTGTCACCTTGACTCAGGCCCTGTTGGACACTGTCCGGGGAATGCCAGACACTGCACTCTCAGTGTGCTGGACCCACTTTGTCATGTTCGCGGTTTATCGGCTTTGGAAGCCATTATGACCCCACACATCCCGTTTCCCGATAACGAGACGTTCATTGGATGGCGGAAAGTATTGCGCTGCCTCTCTTTTCTCATTGGCCTGACCTTCTGCACGCAGGTTAATGCCGCCGACTTCTATGTCGATTCTCCCAGAGTTAACGTTTGGCAGGAGTCAGACATAGAGGTGGGTGGCTGGGTTTGGGGCGGCCTGACAGATCCTGTTATTAGCGTGAAACTTGAGACCACGTCGTGGAGTTATTTGCTGGACTATGGCTTGGAAAGAGGCGACGTCGCCGCCTATCTTGAGCAACCTGACGCCGTGCCCTCGGGATTTCACGGTCGACTGGAACTGCCCAGCTCGATTGGTTCCGGACAAACTTTATCTATCGCCGCCTATCGCCAGTCAGGTGAGCGAATTGAGCTCAAGCGTATACGTTTCAAGCCCGTCAAGCTATCCACCCTATGGCAACCGTGGCTGCAAAAATATCCGGCTTGGCGTGAGGATCCTTTTTGGTTTGCGTTAGGCACCAGCGGCGTATCGGCTCGCGGTGATCAAGGTTTTTCAGAGGCTTACGCCAGTTATCGGAGCGAGACTTTCCGCATAGGCCTGCGGGTGCCGATTCTTTACATGCGCTCTACGCGAGGTAGAGCTGAGGATTGGGTGTTCGATCCCGATCTGGGCCGCGTCCCCCTCGAGTCCGGATTTCTTTTGGTTGATGACTGGCTCGAGGGACTGATTGCGCTATCGATCGAAAACGACTTGCCTATTCTTTTTACCCTAAACGGTGGGGTTTGGGGCGACTCTAGTGGCGGCGTCCCTGACCACGACCTGACTGATTATCTCGAATTAGACCCGGCTAATTGCCAATGGGATCAAAATGATCAGGTTTATCCAGATGATCTCGTCGCTGGGTTACCGGGCTCGCTCAAATCTCCGGAGCTGTCCCGGGTGCTCACATATAACGCTTACAACACGATTGTCCGAGGTTATAAAAAACGCAATCTGCAGGCGGCGGGCGCACGCTTGGTGAAGTTTGCGAGCGAGCATCCGGACTTGTTTGCCGGCATCAATCTCGACGCAGATGTCTATTTAAGCCCTTTTGTGAGAGGTAGCTGGCACGACTTCAACCCCGACACACTGCGCCAGTTCAGAGATTGGCTCAGCGGGTCGGGGTTATATGCAGATGGTGGCTTGCTGGAGGAATACAGAGAGCAAGCTATGAGCCTGGAAGAGGTCGGTCAGGTAGCAGGGCTATCTTTCTCTGACTGGGCCGATGTATCGCCGCCTCGAGAGATGCCGAGGCAGTACCTGCCTGGTGCCAGTGAGCCCTGGATGCACCTCTGGGAGCGGTTCCGCAGGCATCTCATTGATCTCCAC
>JAAEZV010000339.1 GCA_018222695.1 Gammaproteobacteria bacterium | reverse complement strand
GTGATTTACCGCTGCTCGAGGGGCAGGAGCAGGGACTGCCTTTTCGCGCCGATACGAAAATGGTGGGTGTGCACGAGACACACCTCAGTGGAAAGAAGAAGTAGCAATAGGAATACAGTATGGGTTTTGAGATCAGTGATCAGGTTCGGGCATTGAATGCGCAGCTGCAGCATTTCATGGACGAGCATATTTATCCCCGCGAGCGTGAATGGCATGAGTGGTGCCATGACCCGGAGCACCTCTGGGAGGTCCCCGCTTGGTATGACGATATTCGCGACAAGGCCAAGGCCGAGGGCCTGTGGAATCTGTTTTTGCCCGAGGAGTACGCGCCCTGGAGTCCGGGCCTTACTAATGTCGAGATCGCGCCGCTGTTTGAGACCATGTCCAAGGTTATGTGGGCCCAGAGCGTGTTCAACTGCAACGCGCCGGATCGCGGCAATATGGAAGTGCTCGCCAAATACGGCACGCCGGAACAGCAGGAGCAGTGGCTGAAGCCGCTGTTGGCGGGGGAGATTCGCAGCGCCTACGCGATGACCGAGCCACAGGTGGCGTCATCGGATGCCACCAATATGGAGCTCGAGATCCGGCGCGATGGCGACGAGTACGTGCTCAATGGCCGCAAGTGGTGGACCACCGGTGCGGTGGGGCCACGCTGCAAGATCATGCTGGTAATGGGTAAGTCCAACCCGGAAAACGACCGGCACCGCCAGCACTCGACCATTCTGGTGCCCCGGGACACCCCCGGCGTGAAGCTGGTGAGGACGCTCCGCGCCTTCGACAGCCTGCATTCGCCCGGCGGTGAGGCAGAGCTCTTGTTTGAAGACGTGCGGGTGCCGGTCAGCAACATGATCAAGGGCGAGGGCTGCGGTTTTGAGATTGCGCAGGGGCGCCTTGGTCCTGGCCGTTTTCAATACGCGATGGGTTTTGTGGGGATGGCACAACGCTGTCTGGAACTGATGTGCGTGCGCGCTCAGGAGCGGGTGGCCTTTGGCGAGCCGCTCATCAAAAAGACCTCGATTCAGCATGAGATCGCGCGCAGCCGCTGTGACATCGAGCAATGCCGGTTGCTGACATTACAGGCGGCGGAGGTCATGGATCGTGAGGGCCTCGACGGCGCGCGACCCTATATTTCGATGATCAAGATCGTGGCGCCCAAAATGGCACAGGAAGTGGCCGATCGCGCCATGCAGATTTTTGGCGGCATGGGCGTCTGTCAGGACACGATGATCCCCGAGGTTTTCACGATCGGTCGGTTCTGCCGCATTGCAGATGGTCCCGATGAGGTCCATATGTCGCAGTTAGGCAAACTGACCGCCCGTGAACTGACGCCCTGATGGAGACCCATGCAATGACCCGTTTACTACCCAAACTGTTACTTCTGATGTTGAGTGCCATGATCGCCCTGCCGGGTCACGCTGAAAACGAGTTGGCCGGCTACTGGCAGCATGAGAGCGATCCGGTGTGGATTGAGATGCAGCCGGAGGCCGATCAGGGAGTGATGCTCCGCAACGACAACCGGCCGGATCGCGTGGGTTTTTTAGTTGTCACCGATCTGGAAGCTAGCGAGGACCCCAATGCATGGTCTGCGCAGGTGTTCGCCGCGCGCTTGGGTGAGTATCGCAAAGCGGACATTACTTTATCGTCTGATGACCGGATGGTCTTCACCGTAAAGGTCGGCTTTATGCGCCGCTCGGTGGAGTGGCGCCGTGTATCAGAGGTGCCGCCTGCGCCCAATGACGCGTAAACTCCGCCAAATAGAAAAATAAGCCAGAGAGACATCATGAGAACACGTTTAGTGCTCGCCGCGAGCCTGCTGACTATGATCACTGCCTGCACCGAAGAGGTGGGCTTAATCGACGAGGACAACAATTTTGGCGGGCGTGGAGGCAACTCCCTCGAGCCGGTGATGGATATTCTGGATCGCACACCGCCCCCCGCGAATCCGCTCCGCAATGCCTATTTTGGTGACCTGCATGTGCACACCGAATACTCTTTTGACGCCTACAACTTTGGCACGACCGCCACACCCTACGACGCCTACCGCTTTGCACAGGGTGAGGCGATCGAGCACCCCGCGGGATATCAAATCCAGATGGCGACACCGCTCGACTTCTACGCGGTCACCGACCACGCCATGTTTCTCGGACTCGCGCTGGAAGCAGGCGACACTACCACGCCGTTTTCCCAGTATGCCGTGTCACAGCCGCTACATAACCTGAATGCCGAGGACAATATGGGTGAGCTGAGTTTGGTGACCCGGCTCGCCAACTTTGCCTCATTTATCCCAGACACGCTGGCGGGCATTCTCTCGGGAGAGATTTCCGAAGAGATGGCCATCGGAGTGACCCGCCGGGCCTGGGCAGACATCATCAATGCAGCTGAGCAATACAATGACCCCGGTCACTTCACGACCTTTGTGGCCTACGAATACACCTCGTCCACCGACGATGTGGGTAACC
>JAAEZV010000338.1 GCA_018222695.1 Gammaproteobacteria bacterium | reverse complement strand
GTCCCGTGCTGGTCGAAGAGGCGGTGGACTTGGCGCTCTATGCAGTCATACCCGGCCCAACCGGTGCGCATAACTGGCACCCGATGGCGTTTAATCCCGATACCGGCCTTGTTTACATTCCGGTCAACGAAATTCCTTTCTTCTATGACAAAACCCGCAACGTCGAGGACAGTAAGTCATTCTGGAACATCGGCTACGACGCGGCCGCGGGGTGGCCGGTGGAGTATCCGGCCGGCACGCTCGATGCCGTGGCTGATATGGACGGTGGCTCGCTGCTGGCCTGGGATCCGGTCAAGGCTGAGCCGCGTTGGGCGGTTCCCTTTGCGCTGCCCTTGAACGGTGGTGTGCTGAGTACGGACGCCGGTCTGGTGTTTCAAGGCAACAAGTTTGGCGATTTGGTCGCCTACGACGCCGAGACCGGAGAGCGTCTCTGGTCTGAGCAGTTGGTAGGAAACGCGGCGGCGGCACCGATGACCTATGAGATCGACGGGGAGCAATACCTTAGCGTGTTATCCGGCTGGGGCAGCGTCTCCAATTTGATTGCCGGATTTACCTATGGTGAGGCAGCGGGTAAAGAGCCGGCGCGAGTCATTACCTTCAAGTTGGGTGGTAACGAGATGATGCCCGCGCCGCTGGCTGATCAGGTAGTGGCGACCCCCAAGTCCCCGATGTTTGGCGAGCCGGAACAGCATCAGCTGGGCATGCAGCGCTTCGCGGAGAACTGTCACTTCTGCCACGGTGCGTTTGCGGTCAGCGGCGGCGTTATCCCCGATCTTCGCTGGTCGGCGATCTCAGCAAATGAGCAGGCCTGGGATCAGGTCGTGCGCGAGGGCGCACTGGAGAAGCAGGGCATGGTCGCTTTTTCCGGGCACCTCACTAAGGAAGACACCGACGCTATTCGCGCCTACGTGATACAGCAAGCTTGGCTGGCAGTGGCCAACGGCAATGCATCGGCCCCCGGGGCCTACTGAACCATCGCCCGAGGGTAGACCTCAGTCTGGGGTCTGCCCGAGATGGAAAGACACGAGCGCTGCGGTCACCGCAACGTTGAGTGACTCCACACCGTTGGCCATGGGGATAGTGAGACGGGTGTCAGCCAAGGCCTCGACCTCCTGGCCAATACCGTCGCTTTCACCCCCGAGCACGCAGACCAGGTTGCCGGCGGCTTTGAACTCAAACAGCGACGTTGCCGCCGTGGCCTCAAGCGTGGCCACTTGGTAGCCCTTGGCCTTGAGCCTAGTTACCGCGGCCGCCGTCGAGTCACAGCGGATGATAGGGGCGCGGAAAACATTTCCTGCTGAGGCTTTGATGACGAGGGGCCCCAGTGAGGCGATGCCGCGTTTGGGATACAGCAGTCCGTCCACCCCAGCCGCGACCGCCGAGCGAATGATCATCCCGACGTTCTGCGGGTTGGTCACGCCATCCAGGGCCAAGACGGATCTTGGCTTTTCCGGGAGATCCATGAACGCCTCGAGCGACATAAAGTTGGGACACACTACATCGAGGGCAACGCCCTGATCCTGCTTCCCGTTTTTTGAGATCCGCGAGAGCGCCTGCCGGTCGTGGTAGCGAATGGCGACACCCCGTTGCTCTGCTTCTTTGATGATTTGCGCGATAATGCCGTTCGACCGGTTGCTGTCGGCCAGATGCAGGCAGTGGATCGTCAGCGACGCGTCTTCCAATGCCTCCAGCGCGGGCTTTCGGCCATAGAGTGTCAGGCCCCTGCCGGGATGCCACGCTGCATTGGATTTTTCAGGCATGTTCACCCCAACGGAGACTTCATCATGCTGCCGCTCACACTCTACACCACATCCGGCTGCCATCTCTGCGAGCATGCCGAGGCGATTCTTGAGCAGGGCGGCCATGTTTTTTTGGCGGTGGATATTGCCGACGACCTGAGTCTGATGGAGCAGTACGGCGTCAGAATTCCGGTCGTAAAGGACGTTGCGGGCCGTGAGCTGGGGTGGCCCTTTGACGGGACGCAGCTCGAGGCATTCGTGAGGGCCGAATAGAGCCCTGCCAACATCTGTGCCCATTGCGATGCATTGCTTGCCGCTCTGACTGATTGATAACCTGATCTGCCCGTCGAGGAGCAGACACGGAGCAATATGAATGAACAAACCCGCTGACTTCGTATTTACGCCGACAACCAAAGCGCCGGAGCCCGAGCTTGGGCTTGAGCCCATTCCTGTTGATCGCTACACCGACCCGGTATTTCTCAAGCTGGAAGATGACTGCATTTGGTCGAAAACATGGCTGCTGGCCGGTGCGGCTAGCGATGTCGCTGAGCCGGGTGATTTTTTTGTTTTCGAAAACCTTCGAGAGTCAATTCTTGTGACCCGCGCAGAAGACGGCGTCATTCGTGCGTTCTACAACGTTTGCCAGCACAGAGGAAACCAGCTAAAGGCATCGGGGTGTGGAAATTCTCCCTACCTGAGCTGCGGCTTTCATGGCTGGGAATACCA
>JAAEZV010000337.1 GCA_018222695.1 Gammaproteobacteria bacterium | reverse complement strand
CGGCAGCACGTATAGCGAGATCAGTAGGTAGGCACGCAGGCTGACCGGCGTGCCGTGGATCTTGATGCCGTTAAGGCTCTCGATATTTTCCTGAATATCCTGAATGACCCGCATCATTTTCAGGCTGGCATTACCGGAAATGGCTTCATTACGTGGTGTGCTCACCGCATATATCTGGCGGATGGTGTCACGCACCTCATCCATACCCTTGTGCTCCGGGTCCTTGAGGCTATAGGTGAACCGTTCAGACAGCTGGCGCATTAGCGCGTGGATCTCGCGTTTCTCCTCCAGCGGCATCTTGATGTTGTTCTCGAGGCCAAAATAAAACGCGCTGATCGCAGCTTTCAGCGCGCTGAGCACACGAATCGCCAGCTGTCGGCGCCGAAAGGCCTCGCGAATTGTGAAAACCAGGGGAAACAGCACGGCAATGCTGAGGAAAATCCAGTCGACGTTGTATGCGTAATCGAGACGAAGACACACGTAAACCGACACGATGCACAAAGCGACGATGATAAAGGTGCGGTGATTGATGATTTCCAGATACTTGCGCATCGGATCTCCCATCAAGTCTTTGATCGCATCTTATGCGTGAGGCGGACGAGTGGCAATGCAACGCATTGCCACGCATGTGGTCGACGGCTCACCGTGTTGCACTGCCCTGCCCGCTCTGAGAGCATCAGGTGATGTTTAGCACTTCGATACCAAAAATGCCTACAAAAATGACGTGCTCAATAACGAGAACAATCAACCTGCTTACGTTTGCCTGCTGCGGTTTGATAGCGCCGACTGCCCTGCTTGCGAACACGTCGACATCGCCTCACGACCCGCTCTTTAACAGTGATGAGCCGTTAGTGATCACCCTCACAGGCCCTTTTAAAACCCTCGACAAGCAGCGTGACAAAAGCGCCGAGTATGAAGTGGGATCTCTCTCCTACGCGGGCCCGGATGGCCCCATCACCATAGAAACGCGGTACACACCTCGCGGCAACTTTCGCCTGGAGAAGGAAAACTGCTCCCATGCGCAGCTTTGGTTAAACCTGAAGAAAAAGCAGACCAAGAAAACCGTTTTTGCCAACCAGAACAAACTCAAGTTGGTGGTGCAGTGTAAAGACAGCAGTCGCTATCAATCCTATTTGCGCAAGGAGTATCAGGCCTACCGCATGCTCAACCTGATCACCGAGGCCAGCTATCGGGTGCGTTGGTTGACCGTGACGTATCAAGATCTTAATGGCAAGAAGCCAAGAACCCAGGCGGCTTTTTTGATCGAACACAAAAGCCGGGTAGCGGATCGTCTGAATCTCGACACAGTCGACGCAGAGCGTATTAGCCGGACCGAGCTTGATCCGGATCACGCCACCCGCGCCGCCATGTTTAACTACTTCATTGGCAACGCCGATTTTTCAATCATTGCGGGTAAAGAAGGCAGCTGCTGCCACAACGCTAAACTCCTTCGCGCTGATGACGAATCCCCCTATGTCCCGGTCATTTATGATTTCGATTCGTCGGGTTACGTGGATGCGCCCTACGCCATTACCCCGGCGAAGCTTGGGCTGCGCAATGTGCGGCAGCGCATTTACCGCGGATTTTGTACCGACCCGGAGGTGCTCGATGGGGCCCTCGATGAGTTCAGGGCTGAGCGGGAATCGATACTCGCCATTGCTGCCGAGACAGACTATATGAGCAAGCGCAACGCGCGAAAGGGCGTGTCGTATCTCGAGGACTTTTACGACGTGATCGATGACCCCAATCGCCTGAAGAAAAAAATCATTGAGGTCTGTCGATGACCGCTGTGCGCTATCGCCACGGGATTCAGTTGAGATGCTGGCTCCTGGTAACCATCCTCTGTGCGATTGCCCTTCCCGGGCTGGCAGCCTCGATTCAGGACGACTGGCAAGGAGTAGAGCGTATCGTCGCCATCGGGGACATTCACGGGGACTATGAGAATTACATAGCCGTGCTCAAAAACGCTGGCGTGGTCAATCGCAGAGGGCGGTGGGCCGCAGGCAAAACCCACGTGGTGCAGGTAGGTGATATCCCGGATCGTGGCCCGGATACCCTTAAGATCATCGAGCATCTGCAGAAACTGGAAAAACAAGCGAAGAAAGCAGGCGGTCGGTTACACCTGCTGATTGGCAACCACGAGCACATGAACATCACCGGCGATCTCCGTTACGTCCACCCCGGCGAATACGAAGCGTTTGAAACCCGCAACTCCAAGCAGCTTCGCAATAATTATTACGCCTACGTTGTGAAAACGATTGAACAACAGCGCGAGGCGCTCTTGGCCAGTGGCGGTGACGTCGGCAATTTGCCAGTGGCGGACGACGACTTCAAGCGCGACTGGTACGCCGAGCATCCACTTGGGTTTGTCGAGCATCGTCTCGCCTGGCAAAAAGGTGGAGAACTGTTTGAATGGATCGCTGCCCACAACACGGTCATACGCATCAACGATGTGCTGTTTTTGC
>JAAEZV010000336.1 GCA_018222695.1 Gammaproteobacteria bacterium | reverse complement strand
TATTCAATCGTCACAGCGGCCGCCGTGCTGTTTGTGATGGCCGCCTCAACGATCTAAGAGCGTAACTCGCTGACCGTCCCAGCCCCGGCATTGGTCGCGCTTTGTCTGGAACAATAACTAGCCTGACGGATTACGACTCGCTGAATTGAGAGGGTTGATGAGCGAACCGCTACTTTGGTTGTCACTCGGGGCGTTGGCGGTGCAAGCCGCACTGTTCCTTTCTAAGGATCTTCAGCCCATTCATTTCTGGGTGCTGACGGTGTTTAACTGGAGCTGCCTCTTCGCCCTGCCCTATGCCATCAACGCCGCATATCTTTAGGCCATGCCATGAGCAGACATCCCGCGCCACGGCGGACCCTGCTAATGATCTCTCATCTTTGCCACTGGGCCAGTAGTCGATGAACCGCTCCCTTTTACTTGCTGGCGTTCTGTGCATCCCAGTGTTTTACGCCCTACTGAAAGGCGACTTCGTGGTGATCCTGATGTCGGTCGTTGCGGGCTATGTGATCCACACACTGCTGGGTTAGGCCACGGCTGATTTTGCCCGCGAGATCGATAGGCATGCGGTGTTTGATAGTTAAAAAAGGGGGCGACGCCCCCCGGTTTTTCCGAAACTAAAAGCTGGCTTCAGCTGCTTAGCTACTCACGCTGTCTTCTTCATCCACACCTGCAGCAGTTGCATGAGGATGATCGACGCAACAAACACCATCTGTATGGGATTCATGGACGGTGCGTTACCGGCTTGTTCAATGAACGCCTGAGCAGCGCCAGAGAGCTCTCCCGTTTGCCCGACATTGGTGAGGCCTGCTGCAACGTCTCTGAACAGCCCGTTGGTGTTGACCATGAGTGTGCACATAAAAGCGCTGACACTTAAACAATAGAGGCTGACCAATATCTTGCCGATGATGGGTGCGCCTCCGTTCATATAGATGTTGCTTGTCATTCTGAAACCTAACCAGGTAGCCACGACATAGGCTAGAAACCAGACCGCATTGCCCGACATAAAGCCGGCTAAAATATTCCACATATCAAGTTCAGACATAATTTCCCCTTATCTTTTTATTTGGATTGCGCCTTGCGGCTTCTCGAGTATGGACGGGCGCACTGCCGTGTCAAATCACCACTGTGCTAATGCATGATAAAAAGTGCAGACAACGCATTTCGGGGACCACCCCGTGACTTTTGATCGGGCACAAAAAAGCCCCAATCCTTTTCAGGACGGGGCTTTTAAGTTGGTCGGTGTGAGAGGATTTGAACCTCCGACCCCTTCCTCCCGAAGGAAGTGCGCTACCAGGCTGCGCTACACACCGAGGCGCGCAGAATACCAAAACCCCCAATACCGTCCAAGATTGGGGGTGGGATCAATAAATACCCGCCCACTGAGCGATACCCTGGCTCAACAGGCTGAAAGCCGCCACCACCGCCATCAACAAAAAGACTAAGAACAGCGGCTTGAAGGGTTTACGCTCTACCGAATTCACCCCACGCTTCAGGAAGGCGTCAACCTTTGCCTGGTCAGCGTCTGACAGCTTCTTGGCGTCATCAAACTCATTGGAGGAGTCGGGTTCTGTCACGGCAGGTGTTTTGCTCTGATTCAAAAGCGCACTGTATCGGTTACGCATCGTTCCACCAAGCACCCCCGCACAATGACCGCCACCGATTCTCTCTGCAGCGGCGATGATGTTCCTGCACCAGATGAAGTGCTACACACTGAGCACTGGCGCGATAACCGCTCTGTGCCAACTTAGGCGGTGGCTAACGACAGCTTTCTTCTGAATAGCGCCCGGCCGACCACTCACGCCCACGTAGGTGCATTGATAGAGAGGTAAAGGGACCGGCCGCAACAGCTCAATCTAACAATGGGCAATGGATGCACAACGACAATGAACAGCATAGAGACAGTTCGCCGCCGTCTAGTGCAAGTATTACGGTGGCTAGCGCCGGCGAGCTGCTTGCTCTGTCGATGTCAGCACAATAGGGCTCGCGCCATCTGTGCCGATTGTGAGGCGGCATTCAGCCGCAATCATCGCGCGTGCCAACGATGCGCGCTCCCCCTTCAGACCGAGAAAGGATCGGGGCTCAGCCAGTCAGGCAGCCGCGCCTCTGCAGACCGGTATCTCTGTCGACACTGTCTTCGACAACCTCCTCATTTCGTCAGCGCACAGGCACCCTACCTGATGCGCACCGGCATCCGAGACCTCATACACCTGTGGAAGTTTCAGAATCGACCCCAACTGACCGGACTGCTCGCTGAGCTAATGTTGAGCCGCTTACCCACAGCCTCCGCAGAATCGCTAACGAATCCGGGGGCGACCGCTCACACTATTCTGGTTCCCATTCCCACACAGTGGCGCAGGCAGGTGCGACGGGGTTTTGATCACACTTGGCTGCTAGCCAACGCCATTCGATCACATTGCTCACAGCCCGTTCTGGTGCGGCCCTGGTTGAAAAATCGCCACTATCGGCCTGCCCAGCATCGACTGAAC
>JAAEZV010000335.1 GCA_018222695.1 Gammaproteobacteria bacterium | reverse complement strand
GATCGATTTGCCTCCTGAGTCTTCGCTGTTTGATGCGTGCGTAATCCCGACAACCTTGTGACATGCTTAAGAGATGCCTGCACTATGCAGCAATCCGCAGCCGATTGGCGAGCCTGCTGACGACAGCTACCCAAAGCTAGCAAGGGGCAGTCCATGGCTTTGGCGCCACAGATGACTGCCCGCCGGCACGACAAAGCTTGGCGGCCCGCTACCTAGTTTGGTATAAACACAGAACATTAAGTCAAAGTCAGCCATCGGCTGATGCTGTCGTTGTAGGGTGGTATGGCTCCTGAACTCGTTATTCTGATTATCTCGGCCGCGTCTATTGCGTTCGTGCACACGTTGCTTGGCCCGGACCATTACGTGCCCTTTATTGCCATGGCAAAGGCGAGGGGCTGGTCGCTGTCCAAAACCCTGAGAGTGGTGTTGCTGTGTGGCTCCGGGCACCTTGTCGGCTCGGTCGCGCTGGGGACGCTGGGAATCGTCGCAGGTATTGAGCTCACCCGGCTGGAGTGGATCGAATCGCAGCGCGGAGAGCTAGCTGCCTGGGCACTTTGCATTGTCGGCGCACTCTACTGCGTATGGGGTCTCAGGCACGCCTATCGGCAACGACCCCAGACAGATTCAGGCTGGCACAGCCACGGAAACGGCAGCCACTACCATGAACACCTGCACGCTAGTGATGCCCACAGTCAGCCCGCCGAGGCACCACCGAGCGGTTCGCTGACGCCCTGGGCAATCTTTGTGGTGTTCGTACTCGGCCCCTGTGAGCCTTTGATACCTCTGCTCATGTTTCCCGCGGCGACGCAGAGCGCAAGCGGCATCTTCTGGGTCACCGGCGTTTTTGCAGTGGTCACTGTGGCCACCATGCTCGCCGCCGTCACGCTGGGCCAGATCGGTCTTGAGCGCTTGAAAATCCCCGCGCTGGCGCGCTTTGGCCACACTACCGCTGGCGCCGCCATGCTAGGGTGTGGTGTCGCAATTGGCTGGATGGGGCTCTGACTATGGCGGACTACAGCGTCATTGATGCCGTCTGCAATATCTGGACACCCGAGGCGCTTTCGCATCGTCCCGGTTGGACCGACGAATTTTTTGTCGGCAAGGTAAAAGGCAAGCACGACTCCGCAGGCATCACGCTTGAGACCATGATCGAGGGCATGGATGAGGCGGGCATTGATGTCGCTTTTCTGGTCGCTGCGAAGGCTGGCAGGGTCGGCCTGCCCGGCTGCTACCACATGCCGCTGGAAGTGGTGTCCCGCGCCGTCGAGCAGTACCCCGACCGATTCCGCGGCATGCTGGGGCTAGATCCCTACATGGGTATGGATGGCGTGCGGCAACTCGAGACCGCGGTCAAAGATTTCGGATTTATCGGGGCACACCTCTACCCACACTGGTTTGAGCTGCCGCCCAACAACGCCAAGTACTACCCCTTCTATGCCAAATGTATCGAACTGGATATTCCGGTGCAG
Organism: Gammaproteobacteria bacterium; assembly: GCA_018222695.1. GTDB lineage: Bacteria > Pseudomonadota > Gammaproteobacteria > Pseudomonadales > Halieaceae > Luminiphilus. The sequence continues at coordinate 1,019 of JAAEZV010000335.1, read as the reverse complement.
ATGCAGGTCGGCCAGTCGCTGATCTACGCCAAGGAACACCCGTGCCGCTCGGTGGGGCGACCTATTTATCTGGACGACATCGCGTGTGATCTCCCAGAGCTTAAACTCCTCGGGACTCACGTCGGTATTCCGTGGCACGACGAAATGATCGCCATGTCGTGGAAGCACGAGAACGTCTTTATCGTGACCGACGCGCACAGCCCCAAGTACTGGCCAGACTCGGTCAAGCACTACATCAACTCCTACGGTCAGAACAAAGTCATTTTCGGTACCGACTTTCCGGTGCTGCGTTTCAAGCGCACCGTCGACGAAGTCGACGAGTTTGGTCTGAAGCCCGAGGTGCGCAAAAAGTTTATGCGCGATAACGCTATTCGTGTTTACGGCCTGGAGGACTTGTCATAACTGCGCCGCTTGATGGGATTCGCGTCGTCGAGATGACCTCCGTTGTCCTGGGTCCCTATGCCTGCCAGATGCTCGGCGACCTCGGCGCCGACATCATCAAGATCGAGCCGCTTGCGGGCGATACCAATCGCAACCTCGGCCCCCATGCCAACGACCCAAAAATGTCCGCGCTCTTCCTCACGTGCAATCGCAACAAGCGCTCGGTGGCGCTGAATCTCAAAAGCGACGCCGGCCGGGAAGCTGCGCTCAAGCTAATCGAGACGGCCGATGTGGTCGTGCATAACTTTCGGCCGCAGGCTATGGAACGTCTGGGCCTGGATTACGAGCAGGTGAAAGCGGTGAACCCCACCGTGGTCTATTGCGCGACCTATGGCTACAGTAAAAAGGGGCCCTATGGCGATAAGGGGGCGCTGGATGATTCCATTCAGGCGGCCAGCGGCATTGCCATCCTGCAGAGCATGGTCGAGGGCGAGCCGCGCTATCTACCGACGATTATTGCCGACAAGACCACCGGACTCATGGTGGTGCAGAGCGTGCTGGCGGCGCTCTTTCATCGCGAGCGGACCGGCGAAGGTCAATCCATTGAGGTGCCCATGTTCGAGAGCATGGTGTCCTTT
>JAAEZV010000334.1 GCA_018222695.1 Gammaproteobacteria bacterium | reverse complement strand
GGCCCGGCAATCTCCCCCAATCGATTAGCGCGTTGGCGGTGGATGGCTGCATCAGCCTGATCGGCGTGCTCACCGGTTGGGCGGGGGAGGTGCCGACGGCGGCGCTGATGACCAAGAACGGCAGGCTGAGCGGTATCACGGTAGGAAGTCAGGAGGATCAGGCCAATATGATCGACGCGGTCGAGGCCCATGATATGCAGCCGGTGATCGATAAAACCTACTCCTTAGCCGAGCTGGCAGACGCGTTTCGATATCAGGAGTCGCAACAGCACTTCGGCAAGATCTGCGTCAGTCTCTGACCCTGATCCCGTTTGTGGTGGGTCCGGTTTTGCCCTAGGGTTATGAGCGAAACTAAAAATCAAGTAAGCAGGGGGAGAGACAGATGACACGTTTTTTGATTGGAGCAGTGATCGCTGCTTTGGGCCTCACCGCTCAGGCGGGCGAGCCCGATGGCGCGCATGACGGCGCTGAATGGCAGATCTGGGCTTATTCTTCGGCGGCACCGGCGCCGCTCGGCACCAATGCGACGGTGCTGGGGTTGGATGGGTCGGTACTCCGCGAAGGGACCAATGGTTGGACGTGCATGGTGGGCAACCCGCGCCCTGCGCCGGAGGGTGGCTGGCCCACGGCTCATGCCGCGATGCCGGTGTGCACGGATGATGTGGGCATGAAGTGGATGAGCGATTTCATGGCGGGCAAGGCGCCCGAGATTGAGCGCGACGCGTTCATGTGGATGCTTCACGGTGATGTGGGTGAGGACAACACCACCGCCGGCGTGCTCAACAAAGCGGATGCCAAAGATCCCGCACAGTGGATCGAGTCTGGTCCTCATTTGATGCTTTTGCCCCGCGATCCGTCATCCTTAGATGGCATGAGCGATGACTTCAACACCGGCGCGCCCTATGTGATGTTTCCGGGTACGCCGGGTGCGCATGTCATGATCCCGACCGACGGTTACTATGAGTATCAAGATCCACAATAAAACCCGGCCGGGGCTGTCTGCGTGCGGGCCCCGCCACTCAAGGAGAGCACCGATGAAAGTGATCAAAACGACAGCGCTTGCGCTTATGGCCCTGCTGATATCTGCGACGGTTGTAGCCGGCCACCACGAGAAAGGGGAAGGCCCCCAGCTAGCTGCCAAGCCCGGGCAGATCATGATTGTTTATTACTGGCCCTGCGCCGATGCGGATACCGGGCTCACCCTCATCAAGGAGATGATTGCCTATGAGCGTGACGCCTCGCCCCACCCTTACTCGGCGGCACCGGCGATCCATTCGGACGGCGCATTGGTGTCGGTCGATGTGCATTCTTCAGCCGAGTCGATGGAGAAAGCCGTCGCCTGGCAGGAGGCCGACGCAGCGTGGCAGGCACAATTTGCCAAGATGGCAGCGGCTTGTGGCTCAGCAGACGATCTTTCAGTCAATGTACTGACGATGCAGTAAGCGCAATGCTGAAAGTGAAACCCGGCAGCTGCCGGGTTTTTTTATGGTGTGTTTCCTGAGGTTTTGATAAGTACCCGGGGCTACATCCGATCAGATTTTTCGTCTCGTTCCTCGCGGACCTGTTTCCGATGCTCCCAGACGGCGTAGGCCGCGCCCACGACCGCCAGGGCGACTAATAGCAATACCTGCGTGAGGCTGAACCCATACAGGCCGCATTCGGTGAGGCGCTCGATAAAGGAATAGGTGCTGACGGGGCAATCCATCTGCTGCTCGCTGTTATGGCATCAGGTCACCAGTGTAAGCGTTTAACGTCCGTTCTCTAAAGACTGGGCGTGCAATCTTGAGTGACTGAAGTCAGGAGCGTGTGGTGGTAGCCAGCGAATCTACTCCTGATCGCTAATTTCTTTCTGAAGCGCCTCCAGCTCAGCTGAGGTACCCAACATGCCTCCCTCGATCTCATGCCCCAGCGCATACTGTGGCGGCACGATCTCGGGGTGTTCTCCGGGTTTGCCAGGCGGGGTGTAGTAACCCAGTGCATATTGGCCCATTGAGTAGCCAATCAGCTCCTGCAAAGGCTGATCAAGGTCTTTAGCGATTTCCGGTGGGCAGGTCAGATACTGGTTTTCTTCCTGGCGCAGCCAGCCCAGCGTGTAAGTGATGTTGATACCAATGCGATCAGCGTCACTGCGGTTGTCTCCGCCGCCGTGGAAGACCGATCCGGAGTACACCAGCACTGAGCCCGCGCGCATTGTCGCCTGGGTGACTTGCTCGGGCTCGATCTTTACGTCATCGGGCCATTGTGTGCTACCCGGCACGACTTGGGTTGCGCCGTTCTCGGACGTGAAGTCGGTGATCGCCCAAATCGTGTTGAACTGCGGCTCTACGTGGGCAAGGTGAGAGCCCCAGGCCCAACGGTCGCGGTGGATAAGTTGTGCCGTCTCACCCGGGCCAATGCGAATGATCTGCGTCAGGTGCAGTTGTACGGTCTTGCAGTAGGGCTCCAGGAAGAGCTTACAGGGCGCCAGAATATCTGGATGTGCAATCAGCTC
>JAAEZV010000333.1 GCA_018222695.1 Gammaproteobacteria bacterium | reverse complement strand
TAGCAGCTCGTCTCGTGCAACGCTGTCTCCCGGCCCTTTGTGCCATGCAGAAACGACCCCATCTGCAACGGACTCTGGAAAAGCGGGCGCCTTGATTTCAACTGTCATCCCAGCATCCTCGTATTAAAAGCCCCAGGGCATCGGGCCCAGCGCTTCATCAATAAATTCTTCCTGCTCCCGCAGGTGCAATGCGGAATAGCCCGCCGCCGCAGACGCAGAGGGCTCCCTGCCAACATAGCGTAAATAGACATCGACCTTTTCTTTGCGGACCGCTGTGGCCATGCGGCTCTGCATGGCATACCAGGAGCCCTGATTTTTAGGCTCCTCCTGAACCCACACCGCGTCCTCAAGGTTGGGATAACGGGCGAGCACCGCCTGTAAATCGAAACGAGGGAATGGGTACATCTGTTCGATACGCACGATGGCTATATCCTCAATGGCTCGCTCGCGCCGCGCGGCCCGCAAGTCATAAAACACCTTGCCCGCACACAGCACCACTCGCTTCACCGCCATGGGGTCGAGCGCATCCGTCTCGTCAATGACAGTCTGGAAGCCACCCTCTGAAAGCTCTTCCAACCGAGACACCGCCTCCTTGTGTCGAAGCAAGCTCTTGGGTGTCATGACAATGAGCGGCGTCCTGAGTGGCCTCACGGCCTGGCGCCGCAACATGTGGAACACCTGCGCCGGGGTGCTGGGAATGCAAACCTGAATGTTGTCCTCAGCACACAGCTGCAAAAATCGCTCCAGCCTTGCCGACGAGTGCTCCGGTCCCTGGCCCTCGTAGCCATGGGGCAACAACATGGTCAGCCCGCACAGCCGACTCCATTTGTTCTCGCCACTGGAAATAAATTGATCGATGACCACCTGAGCGCCGTTGGCGAAATCACCAAACTGCGCCTCCCACACCACTAGCCCTCCGGGGGACGTGGTGGCATAGCCATATTCGAATGCCAGCACCGCCTCTTCGGAGAGCAGAGAATCATAGATTCTGAAGGGCGCCTGCTCCGTGCTCAGCTGCTGCAGGGGAACATAGGTCTGGCCGTCGCGTTGATTGTGGAGCACCGCGTGTCGATGACTGAAAGTACCCCGCCCCACGTCCTGCCCTGTGAGGCGGACGGGATAGCCCTCTTCCAGTAATGACGCGTAGGCCATCGTCTCTGCAAAGCCCCAGTTCACTTCCAGCGCGCCGGCGCCCATTTTGAGTCGATCGTCCATGAGCTTCTTTACGACCCGATGAACGGAGAAAGCCTCGGATACCGCATTGGTTTGCTCGGACAGCGCCTTGAGCTGCCCCAGTGGCACCGTGGTATCCGCGGCCACGTCCCAGCGGTGCCCCAGGTAGGGTGACCAATCAACAAACAATGCCTTGTTGGGCTCAGAGACCAGCGAGCTCACCATCGGCTCATTCCGCTCCAATGCCTCGCGATAATCCTCAACCCATGCCGCGTCCTGCTCTTGTGTAACCAATCCGTCCGCTATCAACCGCTGGGCATACAACTCCCGTGTCGAGGGGTGCGATTTGATTTTGTCGTACATGCCGGGCTGCGTCACAGACGGCTCATCCGCCTCGTTATGGCCACGGCGTCGGTAACAAACGAGGTCGATCACCACGTCCTTGTTGAACTGGTTGCGGTAGTCCACGGCGAGCTGGGTCACGAACACCACCGCCTCGGGGTCATCGCCATTGACGTGAAATATGGGCGCTTGAACCATCTTGGCTATGTCGGTGCAGTACTCTGTGGAGCGCGCGTCGGCAGGCTCACTGGTGGTAAACCCGATCTGATTATTCAGTACGATGTGCAGGGTCCCGCCTGTGCGGTAAGCCCGCGTCTGGGACATCTGGAAGGTTTCCATGACGACACCCTGGCCCGCGAAGGACGCATCGCCATGCAGCACAATGGGAACCACCGTCTGCCCATCGGGGTCAGCGCGACGATCCTGCCGTGCGCGAACCGAACCTTCGACAACCGGCGATACGATCTCCAGATGGGACGGATTGAAGGCCAGCGCCAGGTGCACCTCGCCTCCCGGCGTCATCATGTTCGATGAAAATCCCTGATGGTATTTCACGTCCCCGGAGCCGATGTAGCTTACTTTCCCCTCGAACTCGTCAAACAAGTCGACGGGGTTCTTACCCAAAATATTGACCAGCACGTTGAGTCGGCCGCGGTGCGCCATACCAATACAGATTTCTTTGGCACCGTAACCGCCGATTCGCTGAATCGCCTCACTCATCATCGGTATGAGGCTCTCTCCACCCTCGAGACCAAACCGCTTGGTTCCGGGGTATTTAGAACCCAGCGATCGCTCGAGACCCTCTGCACCGTTCAGCTGCCGCAAGATGTTGAGCCGCTGCTCAGCTGAAAAGTCGGGCGCACTGCGCACCGCTTCCATGCGGCTCATGATCCAATGCCGCTCCTCGGTATCCACGATGTGCATGAACTCCGCCCCCACGGTGCCGCAATAGGTGGCGGCCAGATCGTCGCGGATGCTTGCCAAGGTGGCTTCA
>JAAEZV010000332.1:1982-2509 GCA_018222695.1 Gammaproteobacteria bacterium | reverse complement strand
TTACGATGGTGTGCTGGCGCGCATGTCGCCCACAGAGTTAGAGGAGCTCGGCCGCCAGTATCTGGAACGCACCCGCATACACAGAAAAACCGATAAACCTTTTTTTATCGATAAGATGCCTAACAACTTTCTGCATATTGGCTTAATTCAAGTCAGCCTGCCCAATGCCCGCATCATTGACGCCCGGCGTCATCCTTTAGCGTGTTGCTTTTCCAATTTTAAACAGTACTTCGCGAGGGGTCAGAGCTTTAGCTACTCCCTTGAGGATGTTGGGCACTTCTATCGAGACTATGTCGACCTGATGGACCACTACGACGCGGTGCTGCCTGATCGCATTCACCGCGTCATCTACGAACGCCTGGTCAACGACACAGAGGGGGAGGTCCGCTCGGTGCTTGAGTATTGTGGCCTTCCGTTTGAGGAGGGCTGCCTCCGGTTTTTCGAGAACAAACGGCCTGTACGGACGGCGAGCTCCGAGCAAGTGAGGCAACCTATTTATCAAAGCGGGGTGGGGCAATGGCGGCATT
>JAAEZV010000332.1:0-1972 GCA_018222695.1 Gammaproteobacteria bacterium | reverse complement strand
GCATTACGACGCTTTTTTGGCGCCTTTGCGCGACGCATTGGGTAGCGCTTTGGCGGATTACCCGGTCGTTGAATCCGCTTGATATCAGGATAAATCGGCGCTTAACTTCAAAAAACCAAAAGCAGGCCTCCCAGCGCGGTTTACAGGGGCTGGTTAAGGGCTTATAACTGCGCACAAGAGGGCTTAAGTCCCTGCAAAAACCATTATTTTTATTACCCATCCACGTATGGAGTCGAGCCAACATGACGCATAAATCCCACATTGCACGCAATGGCGCAGGCCGCTTTGTGAAAGCGCCCCTAGTCGTTGCCCTCGTAGCAGCAAGTCACGGCCTTTACGCCCAAGAGGGCGGCCTTGAAGAAGTGGTTGTGACAGCGCAGAAGCGCGCACAAAACCTACAAGATGTGCCTATCAGTATCGAAACGCTCAGTACCCAGAAAATCGCTGAGCTGGGTATTCAAGATTTCAGTGACTATGCCCGCATGTTGCCCAGTATCTCAGTTCAGCCCCCGGCGGCAGGCGGCGTGGGCTTTTTCCCTGTCTACATGCGCGGCATCACGACGGGCCGAGATGGACAGGCAACGACATCTCAGCCCAGTGTTGGCATGTATTTGGATGAGCAGCCGATTACGACGATTCAGGGCAACCTCGACATCCATATGTACGACATTGCCCGAATTGAGGCGTTGTCTGGCCCCCAGGGCACGCTTTACGGCGCCAGCTCTCAGGCCGGCACCATCCGAATTATCACTAACAAGCCAGATCCGTCTGGCTTCTCGGCTGCTTATGGCCTCGAGGGCAATATGGTGGACGGCGACGATGCCGGCTACACCGCAGAGGGCTACGTCAACGCCCCGCTGGGTGACAACGCCGCGATCCGTCTGGTTGGTTGGATGCGCGAGGACGCTGGATGGATTGATAACAAGCGCGGAACCCGCACGTTCCCCGGCGTAGCCAGCACAACCGACGACGACATCACGCTGGATAATGCAGCGGTCGCCAAGGATAACTACAACACGGTTGAAACTGTGGGCGCCAGGCTGTCCATGCTGATTAACCTCAACGATAACTGGACGATTACGCCGCAGCTCCAGTACCAGAAGCAGGAAGGCAAGGGCTCTTGGGGTGAGGACCTCAGTGATTTTGTCGATGGAGATGGCGCGGTCACGCACTTCAAAGAAGAGTTTACTGATGACGAGTGGTACCAAGTGGCCATGACCATCGAGGGTCAAATCAGTAATTTTGACATCGTTTATGCCGGTGCCTACTTGGATCGTGAGGTAGACGGCTCTTTCGACTACTCTGATTATTCTTACTGGTATGACACGGTGTATACGACCGGCTACTACGCTGACCTGCACTTCTTGAGCTCTGGAGACCGTTCGGTACCCAACCAGTTTTTTGACGATGCGGGTACACGGATCATGCCGGGCGCGCGCTTTATCAATGACGACGGTTATGAAAAAACCAGTCATGAGCTGCGTATCAGCTCACCTCAAGATTGGCGGGTGCGCTTTCAGGTAGGCGCTTTCTATCAAAAGCAAGAACATGATTTCCAGCAGCGTTGGGTTGTTGAGGGCCTGGCGCCCTCAATGTGGCCAAATCAAGGGTCAGACCAGAAATTCGCAGATATCGTGTATCTCAACAGCCTTTTCCGTGAGGATGAGGATGAAGCCTATTTTGGTAGCGTGAGCTTTGACGTGACGGACAGTTTGGAAGCCACAGTCGGCGCGCGATATTTTAAGCCTGAAGTAACTGTAGAGGGCTTCTATGGCTTTGGTCTGGGCTTCAACGGTGTCTGGTCAGGTACGGGAGAAACACAATGTGCCACCCAGGACGATTGGAAAGGCAAGCCCTGTAAAAACGTTGAGAAAGGTATTTCCGAGAGTGATTCGGTATACCGAGCCAACCTTACATGGAAGATCTCGGATGACCATATGGTCTACGGCACATGGTCAGAGGGTTACCGACC
>JAAEZV010000331.1 GCA_018222695.1 Gammaproteobacteria bacterium | reverse complement strand
ATCCATGTGCTCGTTTCCATTTTGCCTCCCTTTTATTCCATTCCATTGGGTTTGGGTTTCAGTTGGCCTTGCTCCCGGCGCCCTTTTCGCCTTAGCGAGATCAACAAGCTTGAGCTTAGCATCCCGGCTCCACAGATTTAAATTAGCCCGGCCATGCTCGGTAAAAGTCCCCCGGTTCTGAGGCTCGCTAAAGTGATACATTTGCCGCGTGACCCAGCGACAAGTGAAAGGATGCACATGAAAAACTGGCTCGTTATCGGACTTTTCTCTTTCTTACTCATGGCCTGCGGTGGTGGTAGTAGCAGCAGCACGCCGCCGCCTGCGCCCCCGGTCGCCGACGGCCCCGATTCGGGCACTGACAGCTCGGGAGATGCTGGAGATGCAGACGCGTGTGGTGTGCCGGCACAAATTGATTTTGTTGAGGCAGTCACCGACAGCTGGTACCTCTGGTATGACGAGATGGCCGACGTCGACAAGGCGGGCTATGAGTCTGCCCAGGCGTATCTGGATGCGCGGTTGGCGCCTTTGAGTGACGATGGGCGCGATCGCGGCTTCTCTTATATGACCACGATTACCGAAGATGAGACCAGCATCAGCTCGGGGGCCTATATCGGCTTCGGTTTTCGATCCAACTCCTCATCCACAGGCTTGTTCATCATCGACGTGTTCGAAAGCGGCCCCGCTTGGGCGGCAGGTGTCAGGCGGGGCATGGAGCTGGTGGCGGTCGATACGGGTAATGGCTTTGAGACGCTGGAGCAATTGAGCGAGCGCGAGGCGACCAGTGAGGAGATTTTTGGTCCGAGTGAAGTGGGCGTTGAGAGAGGTTTTCGTTTTAGGCAGAACGGCGCCGAGGTCGATTTCTCTATCGCCAAAGACGAGCTCGAACCCCCCGCGCTGGCGGGTGAGCCCCTGCTCATTGAGCGCTCGGGTCTCTCTCCCGTGGGTTACCTGCACCTGAGGCAGTTTATTGATGCGGCACTGACACCGGAGGACGGCTTCTCTTCTCTTTCGGATGCCACGACGTTGTTCAAAGAAGCAAGTGTCACAGACCTGATTATCGATCTGCGCTACAACGGCGGTGGCCTGTTGAGCGTGGCCGATACCATGATGGACTTGCTGGCGGGTTTGACGGCAACCGGTGAGCCCTCCTTCAAGATTCAGGTGAACGACCAGCACCCTGAGTTCAATGACGACAAGGATAACTGGGGGCTGTTTGACGAGCTCCCCGAGACCTTCTCTCCCATTCGCATCGCTTTTATCACGTCGCGCGCAACGGCATCCGCCAGCGAGCTCATCATCAATGGCCTCGATCCTCACATCGAGGCGGTGATGGTGGGCGCCAATACCTTTGGTAAGCAGGTGGGGCAGGGGCGCTGGGACATGCACGAGGGCGTGGAAGGCCTCGAGCGGGAAGACTGTGATGTGGCCCTGAGGCTCACGGCCTTTGAGATCGTGAATGGTGAGAACCAGGGTGGCTATCATCAGGTGGGCCTCGACGGCACCGGTCGCTTCACCCTCTGCGCCGCAGAGGATGACATCTCAAATGCCTTTGGGGATCCGCAAGAGGCCTCGGTCGCCACCGCACTTGACTGGCTCGGTACGGGGTCGTGCCCGTCATCGGTCTCTGGTAGCAGCAACGGGGCGATGGCCAGCCAGCGTGTCGCGTTGCCGGCCTGGCTGGAGGCGGAATATATTCCTGAGCGCGTCGACGAAAACCTGCGCTAGATGGCGCGTTTCAGCTCGCGTCGGTCGCTCTGGCCGGTGGGGGCCAGTGAATCAATGAGGTCAACACCACTATGAATAACAGCGTGAGCTCCGGGGAGCTTTTTATAAATATTGTTAAGGGTCGGCGCTCGATGCGGGACTTCAAGCCCGACCCGGTGCCGAAAGACATTATCGAATCGGTCTTCGGGGGTGCCCAGCGCGCACCGAGTAACTGCAACACGCAGCCGTGGTTTGTACATGTGGTCACGGGCGAGACACTGGAGCAGCTGAGGGCCGAGCTGCCGGCCAAATTTGCGGCAGGTGAGATTAAGCTGGACTTCCCCTACGACGGCCAATACGAGGGGGTCTATAAGGACCGCCAGTACGCCTCGGCGACGGCGCTCTACGATTCGCTGGGCATTGCGCGAGAGCAGAAGGCCGAGCGCAACGCCTGGTTCATGCGCAACTTCAGTTTCTTTGATGCGCCCGCGGTGGCTTTCTTTACCTTGCCCACTGGCTTTGGTCTGCGCGAGGCCTGTGACCTGGGCATGTTCGCGCAAACCGTGATGCTCGGGCTGACAGCGCATGGTCTGGGGTCCTGTCCCCAGACCGCGCTGGCCTTTCTCGCTAATGTGATTCGACCGACGCTGGGTCTGGGTGACCACGAGCAGCTGATGTTTGGTATGAGCTTTGGTTACCCCAGCGACACGGCGGTGAATGAGGTGCGTACGGAGCGGGCGGCGTTAGAGGACGTAGTGACCTTCCATTCCTGACGGCTCTTATTAGCTGAGGGCTCTCGTTAGCGCCCCGGCGCGGCGAGA
>JAAEZV010000330.1 GCA_018222695.1 Gammaproteobacteria bacterium | reverse complement strand
GCCATAGGCCACTACCCCCTCAAGATAGCGTGTCTACCAATTCCACCACTTCCGCTTGTTAACCGCTCACTCCCCGTTGGACGGGGGTGCATCGTCAAAGGGGATATCGCCCTCTGACCCAAAATCGATATCAGGCACGTCGCTGTCGGGGACCTCGGTCTCGACCGGCTCATACACCGGCACCTCGAATCCAAGGTCATCCTCACTCGCAGTGCGGTTGTCCGCAATCACCGCCAGACCGAAACTGCTGACGAAGAAGATCGCCGACAGCCATGCAGTCATGCGCGTCAGCGCGTTGCCGCTACCCCCGCTGCCAAACAGCGTCTGTGACGCACCCGCGCCGAAAGAGGCGCCAATATCGGCTCCTTTACCCCGTTGCAGCAAGATCAGCGCAATAAGCGCCAAAGCAACCAGCAAATGTACCATCAGCGTTATCTGTTCCATGACTCTTTCCAGCTCTGCGCCGGTCACCGGCGCCTCACGTAGGGCGCGAGATAATACCGGTCACGTATCCGTGCCGCAACTGAACTAGTGCGCCTGTCGAATCGCCTCGGCAATGCCGTCCGCCAGACGATGATTCTCCCCCGCATCGGCACCCTCAATCATCACCCTGATGAGCGGCTCGGTGCCCGAGGCCCGGAGAACCAAACGACCCCGCCCTGACAAAACCTCTTCCACCCTCTTACTCTCAGCCACCGCTGCCTCACAGTCTTCCAGCACAAACCCCGCCGGGACCGAAACATTGATCAACGTCTGAGGTAATTTGTGTAGCGCACTTTTCAGCGCCAAAAGGCTCTCACCGGCACCCGCCATGGCCGCTGCGACCTGCAGCGCGGCCACAATGCCATCGCCGGTAGTGGTGAGATCGCCGCAGATAATATGGCCGGAAGCTTCGCCACCCAGAGACCAGCCCCGCTCAGCCATGAGTTCAAGCACGTAACGATCGCCCACCCTCGCCCGCACCAATTCGATACCCTTATCCGCCAGCGCGTGCTCCAGACCCAGGTTGGACATCAGTGTGCCGACCACACCTTCAGGCGGCCGCCCTTTTCGCACACGGTCATTGGCAATCACATAGAGGAGCTCATCGCCATCCACGACCGTGCCGTCGGCGGCAACGCACTGCACGCGGTCGCCATCACCGTCAAACGCAATACCCAGATCCGCCCGCTCGCTCAGCACTCGCGCCTGCAGTGCAGCCGGGGATGTCGAGCCAACATCGCGGTTGATGTTGTAACCGTCTGGCTCGGCACCCATCACCACCACGGTAGCACCCAGCTCAGAGAACACCTGCGGAGCAACCTGATAGGTAGCGCCGTGGGCACAGTCGAGAACCAACCGCATTCCCCTCAAGCTCAACGACTCGGGAAACGTGTTCTTACAAAACTCCACATACCTGCCCGGTGCATCCACCATCCGCGCAGCCTTTCCCAGCTGCGAAGAGGGCACAGTGTCCATAGGCTCCGACAGCATCCGTTCAATCTCGAGCTCAACATCATCCGAGAGCTTGGAGCCCTCGGCGTGAAAGAATTTGATGCCGTTATCGGTATAGGCGTTGTGAGACGCACTGATGACGATCCCGGCCGATGCTTTTTGACTACGGGTGAGCATGGCCACAGCCGGAGTGGGCATGGGTCCCAGGAGCGTGACACGGGCCCCTGCCGCGACCAGTCCGGCCTCCAACGCTGACTCGAACATGTAGCCGGACACCCGGGTATCCTTGCCAATTAACACGTGCGTCTCACGCTCAGCCGAGGCGAATACCCGCCCGGCCGCCCATCCAAGCTTGAGCATAAAATCCGCCGTCACCGGGTACTTACCCACCTCACCGCGGATGCCATCGGTCCCGAAAAACTGTCTGCTCATGGTTGTTGGCTCTGGCTCAGCGTGTGCCTGATTGTTTGCCACATCGATAGCGCATCGAATGTGGCAGCGACATCGTGAACCCGCACTATACGCGCCCCGCGCTCCACTGCCATCAGCGCCAAAGCTACACTGGCCGCCATGCGCTGCTCCGGCGGTCGATCGAGCACGCTGCTGATCATGGATTTGCGTGACAGCCCTACCAAAACTGGCTGGCGCTGATTGCACAACGCTTCGAGCCGCGCGAGTAGTTCAAAGTTTTGCTCAGCCGTTTTGCCAAAGCCAAAACCAGGATCAATGATCACCCGATCAAGATCGATACCAACGGCGCCCATATCAGCCAGACGCATGCTTAAGAACTGAGAGATGTCCTGCACCACATCGCTGTAGGCAGGTGCCGTCTGCATCGTGCCCGGCTCCCCCTGCATATGCATGACACAGAGCGCAAGGCCGCTATCCGCCGCTGCCTGCAGCGCCTGCGGGCGGCGGAAACCGCGCACATCATTCAGGAAACCCGCACCGCACCGTGCAGACTCCGTCATCACGCTGGGCGTGCTGGTATCCACCGAGATAATTGTGTCGCAGTGCTGGGCAAGCGCCTCCACCGCGGTAACAACCCGGTCCAACTCCTCTGCTTCGCTGACAGCAGCGGCGCCCGGACGGGTCGACTCAC
>JAAEZV010000329.1 GCA_018222695.1 Gammaproteobacteria bacterium | reverse complement strand
GGCCTATCGTCTTGTTGGAGGGCCGCGATCCTATTTTGGCTCCGGCGTGGTCGCCCGACGGCGCCGAAGTGGCCTATGTGTCTTTTGAGACCTCACGGCCCGCTATTTACAGGCAAAATCTGCGCACCGGTGAGCGTGAGCAGTTGACGAATTTCAAAGGTCTGAACAACTCACCGACGTGGTCGCCCGATGGCAACAGTATGGCGCTGGTGTTATCCAAGGACGGTAATCCAGATATCTATTTGCTAAATCTGAAGAGTCGCGCCTTGACGCGCTTGACCCGCCATTTTGCGATCGATACCGAACCCACCTGGATGCCCGATGGCAAATCATTGTTGTTTACGTCAGACCGGGGCGGACGACCGCAAATCTATCGCTACGATCTGCGTACCCAAAAAATAGAGCGAGTCACGTTCGAGGGGCCATACAACGCCCGAGCCCGGGTCGCGCAGGATGGTCGCAACGTTGCGTTGGTCCATCAACGAAACGGTCGCTATCACATAGCGGTGTTTGATTTGGTGACCGACAGATTGACGGTGTTGACTGAAACGAGTCTTGATGAGAGTCCCAGTATCGCGCCGAACGGCTCGATTGTGCTCTATGCCACCAAACGTGGTGAAGACAGCATTCTCGGCGCGGTGGCAGCGTTCAGGAGCCTGCCTGGTCACCCTACCTGACTCCCTGAGCCGCCCGTCGCTGGCAGGTTGGCTCATAATGAGGCCACTGGTGGCCCTGCCGCCAACGACTCAGTGCTCAAGGGCTGATAAACCTGAGAAGCTCAACTACCTGACTGCTCACGGTAATGACCCTATTCGGCGGACTAGGCGAGGGATATTTCCAAAAGTAAACACTTGTTGGTTTTTAGATAGACGGTTCGTTTGGTGCAATATTTATGGGCTTCAACGCGAGAAAATTACGCATTAATGCGCTACATTACGGCAAGTTGAAGTTCCAGTGACTGGGGAAGGACTAACAATATGAGAAATGTAACGCTGAGTGCGAAGTGGTTGGGTGTGGTTTTTGCTGCGCTGTTTCTGGCGGCATGTTCCAGTAACGAAACCAAAGAGGCAGAAGCTGCCGCTGCAGCGGCTGCTGAGCAGGCCGCTGAAGAGGCTGCCGCACGCGAGGCGGAGCAACAGGCGCAGGCCGCTGCTCAAGAGGCCCGTGAAGCGGCCGCTGCCGATGTAGGCACCGTTTTTTACTTTGATTTCGATAGCTCCTCGCTGAGCGACGAAGCCCGCGGGGATGTGGATGTCCACATCGCGGCACTGCTGGGTAACAACGACAGCATCCGACTCGAAGGTCATGGCGATGAGCGTGGCACGCGTGAGTACAACCTCGCCTTGGGTGAGCGACGTGCCAATGCCGTGCGCGATTACATGGTTGCCAACGGTGTGCCCAGTTATCGCATCGAGACCATTAGCTACGGTGAGGAAGACCCCGATGCTTACGGCTCGGGTGAGTCAAACTGGCAGCTAAATCGCCGCGTTGAGATCATATACTGAGGGTCTCACTTTGACAGTGTTACCGATCAAGCCGGCGTCATTCGCCGGCTTTTTGTTACTGAGCAACATACTCAACGTTGCACCTATCGTTGCTCAGGACTACGTTGATGTGGAAGCGGAGCGGCGCGCCGCCGCTGCCGAGCCCCCCCTGGAAGAGACATCCCCTGTCACGCCAGCAACCTCTTATACCGGCATTCAGCCGTACTCTGGCTCCACCACGATGGCACAACCGCCGGTGGAAAACACAACCGCGCCGATCACGGGTACCGATTCAGGCAGCCTGATGCTGCGCGTGCAGCAGCTCGAAGCTGATGTGCGGCGGCTGAACGGTCTGCTTGAGGAAGCCACACAGGCACTGCGACTGTTGGAAGCACAGAGCCTTGAGCGCTACGTCGATCTGGATCGCCGTCTGGCATCGGGTGCCGCTGAGGAAAACGACGAAGTGGCAGGATCGACGGATGTTGCGCCAATCCCCGCGCCGTCAGACACCCCCGCGTCAGGGCGCGCAGTCGATGCGCAAGAGGGGGAGGAGGCCGCTTATCGGGCAGCCTACGAGCTGGTGCGAGAGCGTGAGTTTGATGATGCTGTCGCGGCTTTCACGGCGTTTCTCGCCGATTTTCCGTTTGGTCGTTACGCGCCCAACGCCCATTACTGGTTGGGGGAGCTTTACCTCGTATTGGACCCCCCCGATCCTGAATTGGCGCGACAGAACTTCAAGTTGCTGCTTGATCAATACCCTGCCGATCCTAAGGTGCCCGATGCGCTGTATAAATTGGGTAGGGTGCAGTTCATCAAAGGTAACCGCCAGCGCTCGAAAGAGTATCTCGACGAGGTGATTCGGGAGTATCCATCCCACGCGGCAGCTCAGCTGGCTAGGCAATTTTTGTTGGAGAATTTCTAGTAGGCATCGTTATGCGCGGCGCGTAGCCTCAATGGCTATTGTACATTTCATGCTCCGCTAGGGCTTGAATTTTCACCTGTTAGCGTTAGCATACGCGCCTTCCCTTATCGGGCCGTTAGCTCAGTCGGTAGAG
>JAAEZV010000010.1 GCA_018222695.1 Gammaproteobacteria bacterium | reverse complement strand
CTATCAGTGGCATCTGAAGTGCGGTCTGATGACAGTGAAGTTCTGCAGCGTAAGGTCATGCGCAGCCTAATGTGTCGACAGAGTATTTCGGTTGACAGTCTCACAGAAACTCAACGCGAGAACTGGATCCGTCCACTAGCGAGACAGGGATACGCTGACGAGACATCAGGCGGCTACCGCTTAACCGAGCTTGGTCTCACTATGCTGCCCCACGTTTGGACCGATTCGTCTCCGGCGTTCAGGGCGTTCTAGTCAGCCGGCCTGAGCCTGGCTTGGGTTCCAGCTCAATCCAATCCTCTCCAGCGTTTCGGCGTGCTCGCCGGAACGCAGTGCCGCCCATTCAAGCTTGAACCAGGGTGTGAGGTTTTCAGGGTTGGTGTCTAGCCACTCATCCAAAGCCGAGGGGCTGACCCATTGCCAGTCACTGACTTCTTGGGGATTTGGCACGGGGTCACCGTCGATGCGCCCGACATAGACGGAGCACAACTCGTGTTCGGCGCCCTCAGCGCTAAATTGCGCCTGATATCTAAATCGATGGGTAAACCGCAGTGGTGCTTCTACACCCAGTTCTTCCTTAAGCCGCCGGCGTGTGGCGATGCCATAGGACTCGCCCCGGCGCGGATGACTGCAACACGTGTTTGACCAGAATCCGGGCCAGAGCGGTTTGTCGGCGCTCCGTTTTTGCAGCAACACGTGTCCAGCGTCATCAAACAAGAAGATGGAGAAGGCTCGGTGCAGCGTACCCGCCCCCTGATGTAATTCAGCTTTGGTCCCATGACCGAGAATTCGGTCCTGCGCATCGACAATAATGAGTGCCTCGTTATCGAAAGAGACGACGTCACCGTTTGCTGCTGCCTTGGTCGTTTGCGATGGGTCCATGGGTCACTTCCCAAAAAATAAAATGACCCGCTCCCCGAAGGGAAGTGATGTCAGAAAAGTGGCTCAGTCTTCAAGGCGATCGACAGCTCTGGGGGCAGGGTGATCGCAAACTTTCCCACTTCCGTCACCACTGGTTCCGCCTGACGGCTTCACCGCGGGTCGTAAAACATCAGGCCCCCAGGAGGGGCCTGTAACACGTGTTAGCTCCGAGCAGGAGGCATAGCCTCTTGATGGGTGCTAACGGCAAGGCCGCCGCCATTGGGGTCACCTAACCAGTTATATCTGTCAGTACTCAACAGAATAAAATGGATAGTCAGTGCCAGTGTGAACACGGCAACTACAAGACCCGTCATGACTTGGCGTGGATCAAATAACATCCAGAATCTGTGCATAAAATTGTCTCCGTTACGTTGTTATGGCGAGTTGGTTTTTAGGCCATTCGCCGTGAACAAGCGGTTCCTTGATTCTTAGAACCAGGGCTTCCACGCGTAGAGCAAATAATGTGCAACGATCGCGATGCCCACAAAGCCTGCGAATCCCATCACGTATGCTGAGTGGAATTCTTTAGCTTCGCTTTCAGACAAACTACTCATGGTTAATACCTCCCATGTACGTTTGTTTCTTACATTTGCCGCTTGATCACACCGAGGTGTTTTCGAGCGACGCCGTTTGGATCAAAACTTCACTCGCGAGTGTCGTATTCATCCTTCTTCGTCGGGCCAAAAAGCGACCTGACTCAGAACTGTTCTGCCCATTGATTCGGCAGAGTAGGGCGGCAGAGCCGCCCCAATAAAACCTAGTGCGCCTCTCCCGAGGTCGAACCATTGTCGAGGCTGGCGCTTTCCATCTCCGTTGTTTCTTCCATAGCTGCCGCAGGTTCTTCAGCTGGAGCCAGTCGGCTCAGGTTCGGATAGTCTGCGAGCATGTTCGCGCCAAGAAGTGGTTGATAAGCACCCTGGTGACAGGTAGCGCAGTTCACCTTCTGGGCATCACCCAGCGCGCCCTGACGATAGGCAGGCAGCCACTGATTGGTCGGGTTGATGTACGCGTTGTTCATCTCCTTGACCATTTGCTGACCGTGCCATGCCTTAACCCGCTCGGAGTTGCTCTGATCCCAGGCGGCGAATGCGCGACTGTTGTGGCAGTGCGTACAGTTCACGCCCAGCGCATCGGAGTAGTGCATCATCAAGCTGTAAACGTACTCGGTGCTTTCGATCGTCGACTCGTGCCCGGTGGGCAGCGCGGTATCACCGGCGACCCGGGCTGCGTTGTCCTCGAGCAGATAACGTGTGAAGGGATCAAAGGGGAGCGACGCATAAGCATTGGACTCCTGATGCGCGACGTTTTGCATCTGGTGAACCATGCCTGACGCGTGACGTGGCGGGACGCCAATATTCCATACGTACTCGGGCACGTTATTGCCGCGGTGACAGGTGTAGCAGGTCACACCGGCGCCACCCACGTGAGCGCCCCAGTTCTCGTTGGCGTTTTGCGTCATGGCAATCATGACCCGCGACACCTTCTTGGTGTAGAGCGTGTCCGTCTCAAAGCCCTCGCCTGCGACGTGGCAGTAGTTGCAGCCCTGCTCGGGAGACACCCACTCGGTGATGGCAGCCATGAGGCGCGTGAATTCACCGACCGACAGATGACCAAGCACCTGTACGTTCTGATAGATGTCACCCGCCTTGGGGCCGTCCGAGCTTACTGCGGGGATAGCCTCGGGTACCTGATTGGCCGCAACGAGATCTGCCAGCACCTCGGGGCTGTATACCGCCTCCATGCCGGTGCCGCGATAGCCTCGCTGCACGGTCTCCTGGGGTGGTATGTCGCAACCACTCAGCAGTGCTGCGCCCAGCACTGCTGCGCTGGCGAACCATTTCATATTGATGATTTTCATTGTGCACCCTCCATCATTGGGTCAAGCACTGGCATTGCCTCAAGTGGCGGGTAGGGCGGCACGATGCCGTGCTTCATACCCCAGAGGTACCAGTTCTCTACAACGGTGCCGGTAAGCAAAATGCCGATTGCGCCCGTGATGACGGTCAGTACGGCAAACCACCATGCCCATCGGTGGATAGATTCCATGGATGCGTTGAAGCCCATGCACCATCTCCAGAACAGCGCGCCGCGCTCAGCTGCGGTACCGCGATCGGTGATCTGATCGATCTCCCGGTCTGCGCCGTAGCGGCTGGTCGCCAGAATCGTTGCGCCGTGCATCGCGAACAGCACGGCAGAGCCATACAGGAACGCGATAGAGAGCATGTGGAATGGGTTGTAGAACAGATTGCCGTAGCGCAACGAGAACGCCGCGGTCCAATCCAGGTGAGGGAAGATGCCGAAGGGCACCGCCTCATTCCAGGAGCCCATCAAGATGGGGCGAATAAAGCCCAGTACCAGATACAGCGATATCGCCGCACCGAACGCCCAAGCCAGGTAGTTGCTCATGCCGAGGTTGCGCGAGATCTGGAAAGTACGGGCCCACCACAGCATGATCGACGTGGTCAGTAGGGCACCGACGATCAACCACCAGCCGCCATCGTTCAGCGGCGGAATCGACAAGCCGTACTCTGGTCCGGGAGGGTCCAGAGACAGCCAGAACAACTGCCGCACAAACTGGACAGGGTCCCAGTTCACCGAGGCGAGCATGTTCATGCCAATGATCAGAAATGCCAGCAACCCGGTAACTAGGGAGAAAACACCGAGTGTGCCCAGATAGATCGGGCCTAGCTGTGCATCGCCGAGCTTGCCCAGCAAATGATTGTGAACGATCCCCTTGGTGCGATTGCGCTCTGCATCGCCAATCGGAACCCCGGGGTAGTCAGGGGCAGAGACCTGCACCTGCGTGAATATGTTTTGATACTCTCTCATGACGCAGTTCCCTCCTTAGTACCAAACCGGCAGCTCGAGCCACCAGTTCCACCATTCGGGCCAGCCACGGGTCCAGAACGGTCCGCTGATGACGATGCACACCGCGCTCCAGAAGGCTGCCGAGATGGCAACGAACACGCCGAGGCGGTGGATGCCCAGGGCGCCGATGGAGTAGCCGATATCGTCGCGGAAGAATGTGTTTTCATGTTCGCCGGTCTTGACGGTCTCGCCCTCACGAGGGTCAGTTGCCATCAGAATCAGCGAGCCATGCATGGACAGCGCCATCGCTGTGGTGAAGAAGAACGTCACCGCAATCATGTGCGCCGGGTTGTAGTGGAAGTGCAGGAACTGGTAGCCCACGTTAGAGACCCAGTCGAGGTGACTGAGGATCCCGTAAGGGAAGCCATGGCCCCATGCGCCCAACAGGACGGGTCTGACAATGACCAGCGTCACATAGGCCAGCACCGCAAAGCTGAAGGCAAAGGGAATGTGCAGTCCCATACCCAGTTTGCGTGACAGCTCAACCTGCCGCATCGCCCAAGAGGCGAAGGCAAGCGTGGCGCAGATGGTAATGATCTGCCACAGGCCTCCCTCCATCAGCGGCGCGAGGCCCAGTCCGTAGGACAAATCCGGTGGCGCAATGTTGATTTGCCAGATGTTCCACGTCGGGCCCATGGCCGCTCCGTAGATCAGCAGTCCGGTACCCAGACTGGCAAAAAACAGCGTGGTTACGCCAAAGAAGCCGACCCAGAAGGGGCCTATCCAGAAATCGAATAGATCACCTCCGAGTAGAGTCCCTCCCCGGACGCGATACTTTTTTTCAAACGTCAGCATCGACATGACATGACTCTCCCTTTATGGCGCAAGCGCCAGTTTTCAAACAACTTCCCCGCGACCCGTGCGTCCAGCTCGGGTCGCGTGGACTAAATCCTCATAAAGGCATAGGGCGTTAGGCTGTATGCCGCGCGCCGCGCCTCCTGCCAGCAGCTCTCCGTGCTGCCGCCCCGTTGCAAAGTGAGTGACTTCAGTACTGCCGCGAACAGGAACCACGTGAAAACCATCACAAACAGCATCCGGAATTGAAGTTGCTCCCAGATACTGTGTGGCCCATCGCTTGTTTTGTTATGCGTTGCCATGAGTCCTCCCCTCCCCAAAGGGTGTTTCTGTCACTGTCGAAGTCGTGCTCTTTTTCATGCGGCATCCCCGAACTGCAGGCTTTCGCTTGCGTGTTGGACATGCTCAATTTCTACTGTGGCGACGCCTGCCGCCCTGGCCACTTGCTCTGCGGCATCGCGCAGCCGCTTGGCCGCTGAAATGCGGACCAGAATGGGTTGCGCCGCAACAATGCGATCGAGACCGTTCTGCGCGGTATCCGCCCACGCCAACGTCTCTGCTGCGCGCGCGGGCGTGGCCTCGACCTTGTCGAGATCGGTGCCCAGCGGCAGCACATTAAATAGGGCGTCGAAGAGGGCGTTGCAGACTTCCTGCACCAGATAGCAGGTGCCCGCATAGCCCATAAACGGCGTACCCGTGTGTCGCCGGATAATCGTGCCGGGCAGAGAAGCGGGAATGTAAACGCTCTTGTTGCCCGCTTCGTTGACATACATGCGCTCGTTGTAGCCGCCGAACACCAGCAGCGCCCCGGATTGGTGAATGGCGTCGCGGACTTGCTGGTTATCGGGCTTCACGCCGGCTTTGCGCGAGAAGTGGAAGGCGCAGGGGAGACCCAGCTCGCCTTCGAGAAAATGTCGCAGTCCCCGGGTATAGGTTTCTGTTGCTACAACACCAAAACTGGCCGTGCCGAAGAAATCCTGCGTCACTGAGCGCCACAGATCCCAAACGGGTTTCAAAGTGGTGTGCTTTTCCTGCTCGATGAAGGGCTCGGGATCGAGATCCAGCTCTTCGCCGAGGGCACGGAGGAACTTAGTGGTGC
Source organism: Gammaproteobacteria bacterium (assembly GCA_018222695.1). Lineage (GTDB taxonomy): Bacteria > Pseudomonadota > Gammaproteobacteria > Pseudomonadales > Halieaceae > Luminiphilus. The sequence continues at coordinate 11,872 of JAAEZV010000010.1, read as the reverse complement.
TATCCAACCCGATGGGCGCCTGGAAGTAGGGTGTTTCCAGCGCCTCGCAGAGCTTGCGGCCATATTCGCGGTACAGGCACACATTCGCATCGGCATCGGCGAGTGACACCACGTCGTCCAGCGGGCAGCCCAGCGGAAAAATCATATTGATTTCGGCACCGATGCCCTCCACCAGCCGCTGAATCTCGGCGAGATCGGAGGGGGTGTTGAAATAGCCATAGGCCGGCCCGATGATATTGACGCGCTTGATGCCGTCGTCCGCCTTCTTGGCTTTGCGCTTCTTCGCTTTAGCCTTGCCAAATTGATCCCAGAGCCATACCAGCGCACGGTCGGCACTCTGCCACTGATCCTCGTCAATGGTGCGCGGCAGGAAGCGCTGAATGTTGGTGTCCTCGGGTGTGACGCCGCCGCCGATCATTTCGGCGATAGAACCGGTGACCACCACGCTGGGTTTCTTGGGATCAAGCATTTGGTGGGCACGGCGCAGGGCACCCTCGGTGCCGCGCTGTCCCAGTTCTTCCTCGGCAAGACCGGTTACCACGATCGGCAGTTCGTGCGGGGGTAGGGCGTCGGTGTAGTGCAACACCGAGGTGACGGGCAGATTCTCGCAACCCACCGGGCCATCAATGATGACCTGCAGGCCCTTGACCGCCGTGAACATATACACGGAACCCCAGTATCCGCCAGCGCGATCGTGGTCGAGGACTAACATTAGCCTGCCTCCCCCATGCCATGACGGTCGATGATCTGGGGCGTCCAGATCCCGGTTTTGGTGCCGCTGCCGACACCTGCGAAGAAGGATTCCATATTCTGGAATCGCTCCTTGCCCCCGATTGCTGTATTGATCACCTCAGCTAAGGACCCGGCGCCGGCGACGCCCATCAGGGGTCGAGCCGAAATCAGGTTGGTAAAATAGAGGCTCGGAATCGACAGCTCTTTTGCACGCTGCACAACCGGTGTGGTACCGATCGCGATGTCCGGCTCATAGGTATCCATGGCGTATAGATCGTCCTCAAGTGACGCGCGGAATTTGACGCTCACGCCCCGGGACTCCAGCCACTCACAGTCGTGGGCCGACCAGTCCGACTTGGCACAGGCAGTGCCCACGTAGCGCACATTGGCGCCACTCTCGATCAGTAGTCGCGCCACGATAAGTTCCGACCCCTCATATCCGGAGAGGGTAATGCGCGCGTCGATGGGATTGGCCTCCAGCACGCCGCGAATAGCGGAGAGCTGTGCGTTCACCGCCGCATCAATCTGCTTCTTGGGTAGATTCAGTAAATCGCCAAGATGGGTGAGCCAGTCCCGTGTCCCATCAACGCCCACGGGGGCAGAGCCCAGTAGTGGGCGTCCCGCGGCTTTGAATTCCCGTGCGGTCGCTGCATAAAACGGGTGCAGCATGGCCACGGCAGAGCAATCTAGCGCGGCATAAAGTTCTCGCCATTCACGGGTTGGAATCACCGGTCCGGCTTTGACTCCCATCGGCTGCAGCATGCGACCAATGGTGATGGCGTCGACTGGAAAGATTTCCCCGACTAGGGCGACACTGGGTGCGCTAGTCTCGGTTTCTAGACCAGCGGGACGCGCCACGGGTCCAGCCTGGACCTCTTTTCGCGCGTAGCCCAGCATGGCGCCGGCGAGCACGTCTTTGGCTTCCGCATGTGTCGGGACACCAAAGCCCGGGACATCAATACCAATGATGCGCACACCGTCAATCTCGTCAGGTAGCAGATCCAGAGGCACGCCGGATGCGGTAGGTACACAGAGGTTAATCACCACCACCGCGTCGTACTCGTCGGGGTTGGCCAGTTCGTGGACCGCTTCGCGGATATCCTCGAACAGCTTGCCCGTCACCAGTGATTCGGAGTCGAAGGGCACATAGCCGACCGTGCGTTTGGCGCCGTAGAAGTGCGAGGTAAAGGTGAGGCCGTAAACGCAGCAGGCCGAGCCTGACAGGACCGTTGCCGTGCGACGCATGCGCAAACCGACTCGCAGCGAGCCAAAGGCAGGGCACATGCTTTGCGGTTGATCGTGGGGGCCCTTGGGGTAATCCTGATCATACTGTTCCAGCTGGGCGCTCTTGCCCGCCTTCGCAGCCGCATCGCGCATCACATCTTCGCCCGCATGACAGCCCGCCGCCTGCGCGGTGTTCTCGCTATCAACGGCAATGACGGCGTCAGACGGTGTCATAAATGACTTCCAGAGAGGGTTTGTTCAGGTGCTCAACGTTGCAAAGATCCTCGAGACTCGCGGGCTGTAAGACCACGTCGCGGCCTACAGTGTCGCCATCGAATAGCTCCAACAGTCCATCTTGAGAAAGGGGCTCTGGTTTGTGGGGAGGAGCCTCCGCCACATTGACCGCCAATTCACTAAACAGTGAGCCCCACTCGCTTTCGGGGCGCCCGATAATTTCGTAGGAGGCGCTTTTTCGACGGATATCATCGTTAGCGGGAATCGAGGCGAGCTCGGGAATGCCGACGGCCTTACAGAAAGCCTGGGCCTGCCCGGCGCCATCGTCTTTATTTGTGACCATGCCCGCGACGCCCACGTTGCCGCCCAGTTTGCGGAAGTATTCAACGGCGGAGCAGACGTTGTTGGCGACATACAGTGACTGCAGGTCATTAGAGGCCACCACAATCACCTTCTGGCACATGTCCCGCGCAATGGGTAAGCCGAAGCCGCCACAGACGACATCGCCCAGAAAGTCGAGTAATACGTAGTCGAAATCCCAGTCGTGGAAGCCGAGTTTTTCCAGCGTTTCGAAGCCGTGGATGATGCCGCGACCGCCGCAGCCACGGCCGACTTCAGGGCCGCCCAGTTCCATTGCGAATACGCCGTCTCGCTTGAAGCAGACGTCTCCCACCGACACCTCGTCGCCCGCCGCTTTCTTGGCAGAGGCGGTTTCGATAATGGTGGGGCAGGCTTTGCCGCCAAAGAGCAGTGAAGTCGTGTCGCTCTTGGGGTCGCAGCCGATCAGCAGCACTTTCTTACCCTGCTGAGCCATCATGTAGGAGAGGTTGGCCAGCGTGAAGCTCTTTCCGATACCGCCTTTTCCGTAGATGGCAATGATCTGGGTCTTGGGTGCATCGTCTCCGGAGGAGGCCAGCAAATCGGCTCTCTCCCCAGTGGATTCCAGACCCGGGTCATATAGCTTGGCACTCTCCGGTGCGTTCATGCGTCTCTCCAGTCGAGGACCATCTTCAGGCAGCGAGGATCAGAAAACGCCTGTTGATAGGCGGTTTCAGCGCTGTCATAGGGTTGGTCATGGGTGATGATGCCGCTCAGTGACAGATCTCCCCCTGAGATCAGATCGAGAGCGGTTTGCATATCTTCCGGCTGCCATTCGGCGCTGATGCGTAAGTCGATTTCGCGCATGAACGCGGCCGGGAAATTGAATTGAATCGGTGCGGCGTAGAAGCCTGCGAGGAGCACCGTGGCGCCCTTAGCAAGATGGTGCACAGCTTGATCAACGATGAGATTGGCACCGCTGACATCACAGACGCGCCGGTAGTCGCGGCGGTCATCTTCTTTCGGGTCAATCACGGTGTAGCTGTAGTTGCCTTCGCGACGCTCGGCGGCAGTTTCCCAAACCACGGGGGTCGCGTGGTACCGGGCCTCAGCGACGCGAGCAATCAAACGCCCCAGGGCGCCATGACCAATGATCAACTCCGGCGGCCCAAGATCTTCCATGCGTCCCAAGGCGTGACACGCTGTGGCAGCGAGCGCCAGTAAGACACCGGTTGATTCCATCTCTGAAGGCAGTGATATCAGGCGATCGGCGGGCACAACCAGTGACTGCGCAGCGCCACCAAACAGGCCGTGCACGTCGGTAAAACCTCTGCTTCCCGGCACAAAAACGCGCTGACCAGCGATCAGCTCTGTGTCTTTGCCGGGCTCGATCACGTTACCAACGCTTTCATAGCCCGGTACAAGCGGATACGCCAGCCCCGGGAACGGCGGCATACGCCCATCCCACAGCAACCTCTCGGTGCCGGTGCTGATGCCGGTCCAGCGGACCTCGATCACACAATCTGTACTGTGGGGCTCGGGCAACTGAACGGGGCGTACAGCCATTTTCCCTGGTTGCTCAAAAACCACCGCAGTGGACATTGCTCCCATGTCGGCGCTCTCTTCTTACTTTTTTACGACCGCCAAGCACCTTTTTAGGGCGTAATGGCAGCGACATAGCTCTACTGTCATTCTAAATTAACATGTAAAACTGTCAAATAATACATACAAACTATTTTTTATGAGGTGTTTGAGGCCTTTTCAGCCACCAGAACCCTCGCCAGGGCCGGAATCGGGGTTTTGAACTCCCGAATGCCGCTAAAACCCGCTGCCAAGCACATGCCTTTCAGTTCTTTGGCTGTGCGGGGGCGGCCGCTGCCCATGGCCCATAAATAGAAGCAGAAATATGTGTCACCGATGGGTTCTGCGCCTGGTGTGCCGGCCATGGGCTCCGCGATCAAGAGATGACCGCCGGGCTTCAACGCTGAATGCAGACGGCTCAGCAAGTTGAGGATGGGTTCGTCATCATGGTCGTGGAGAACCCTGACCAGCGAAAATAATTCGGTGTCCTGAGGCAGGGAAGAGCGGAACATGTCGGCGGCCACAAAACGAATGTCGGTCTGAGGGAACTGTCTTTTGGCCTCAGACACGACCTCGGGCAGGTCCAGCACCATGGCATCAATATCGGGGTAACGTTTTTTCACCATCCGCGCGAAGTGGCCGGTTCCGCCCGCGACGTCGACAAGGGTTCGGTAATCGCCGAGCGGGTAAGTCTCCAGGATGTGATCTGATATTAGCGCCAGCGAGCTGCTCATCAGTTGGCTGTACTCGCGATGACCTTCGTCAGGGGTATTGCCGCCCGGGACATAGCTCCAGTAGTCCCGCAGACCGGTGCTGTCGCGGTGGCGTAGAAGGGCCAGTGGATCAGCTAAGTCGCGGTACAGCACGGCATGGTGTTTCACCATGTCGGCCACCGCGGGGTTGCCGAGCACCGAGGCGCCCAACTCCCCGACCATCCAGTAGCCCCGTGAGACTTCCTCGGTGAGATTCAGCGCCTGTGCGGCGGTCAGCAAGGTGTGTGCGGCCGGGCTGGTCAGTCCGCACATGGCGGCTACTGACTTGGTGGACTCAATTCTGCCCTGCAATACCGCCAGAAGATTACTTTGCACGACCGCCGTCAGCGTCTGCGTGTAAACGAAACCGGCTGTAAGATGATGTAATTCAACAGCTTTTCTGCTTGCGATGCGCCGAATGAGTGGCGTTCTCGCGGCCCAGCGCTGGAACTTACTGTCGGCGAGCAGGCGATTCCGAAACAGCCGCCATCGGCAGCGCCAGTCAGAGGGAGCTGGTTGCTGGTCGGGCCAGGTATCGGGGTCGGCCAGCATCGATCAGGCCGCAGAGCGCCCCATTTTTTCGGGTATGAAGCGTTCGGACTGCGCGCGGACTAACCGCACGAGGCTCTCGCGACCGGAGCAGTAGGGCACGCTTTCCAGTCCCTCTTCCATCAGTGATTTCAGCCGATCGGCGGCACCATCAAGCCCATGTTCCTGAACCGCGTTGGGGCGGCCTAACTTGGCATCAATGCCGACGGGTTTACCAAGTGCCTCGGCATCGCCTGTGGCGTCTTTGATGTCGTCAGCGACTTGGAATGCCTCGCCAATGCAGGCGCCCAGATTCACCCAGGGGCCGGGGTCCACGCCTGCTGAGGCCGCGCCCGCGCATGTTGCAGCAATAAAGAGTGCGCCGGTCTTGGCGCGGTGATAACGCGCTACATCGACACTGGGCTCGCACTCCCAAGCCTGCCCGGCGGCAATCCCGTGGGGTGCGCCGACGCCGCGCGCGAGAATCGACAGTACCAGCGGCACGCGCTCTGCGCGCACGTTGTGTATGGCGTGTACGGCTAGTGTTTGAAAGGCAGCAACGATGAGCGCATCGCCTGTCAAAACCGCAATGCGCTCGCCAAATTTCGCGTGCACCGAGGGTTTGCCTCGCCGTTCGGTGGCATCGTCAAAGCAGGGCAGGTCATCATGAACCAGCGATGCACAGTGCAAGAACTCGACCGCGGTAGCCGCAGCCGCAGCTAGGGGTCGATCGCTACTGTTGTTGGCCAGCGCGACCGCCATGCAGAGTTGCGGGCGAACCCTCGCCCCCCCTGGGAAGACGGCATACTCCATGGCCTGCGCCAGGAGCGGTGGGCACTGTGTAGTGGTGTGTTCTGCGAGGTAATCGCGGATATCCTCCTCGCAGTCGAGTAGCGGGTCCTGCATGGGCAGCCCTCCCCTTACCGTCAAATAAAAGTGACAGTTTTAAATGTTATATTTGCATGACAAACTACGCCACTCGCTGGTCTGGTGCAACCCCTATGAGTTCAGCTCTCACGATGCGTTCCGCGACTCCGACTGAAGCCGGGTTGGCCGAGTCTGGACTGGGGTTTGAGCGCCCTGTGCCGGAGGGGGGCTATCGCTGGTGGTATGTCGATGGTTTCAGTGAGTGTGGACAGTTCGGGATCACCCTTATCGCTTTCATCGGCAGTGTGTTCTCGCCTTATTACTACCGGGCACGGCATCGTGGACGCGGTCAGGCAGCGAATCATGTCAGCCTCAACGTCATTCTGTATGGGCCCAGCCGGTCGAGATGGTGCATGACGGAGCGGGGCGAGACAGCATTGCTACAGTCGCCACATGGACTTGATATTGGGCCGAGTGCGTTGCGGGCCTCTGACTCAGGATTGGAGATCGACATCCAAGAGCGCGCCACGCCATTTGGGCAGAGCGTAGTGGGCCAGGTTTCCGTCTCTTTTGAGCGCCCCTCAGAGGAGTGCTTTGAGCTAGACGGCGTTGGCGAGCATTGGTGGTGGCCTATCGCGCCCATTGCCGGAATCAAGGTGGCGCTCGAGCGACCGGGCTTGCGGTGGAGTGGGGCGGCTTACGTTGATTCCAACTACGGGTCGCGTCCCATTGAGACGGGATTCGCTTCCTGGAACTGGTGCAGAGGGCATGACGCGGAGGGGGACTGCCAGATTCATTACGACGCGCAGTTGAGCGGTGGCGGTGAAAAAAGGCTGTCGCTCTCTGTGGATCGATCAGGCGCCATGGCACGCACGCCTTCCCCCGATCTTCAGCAGCTTTCCCGCGGGCCGGTATGGCGCGTGGCGCGCCCCGCCCGCCTACCCGATCAAGCAGGTCGCGTGAAAACTCTGGAGGACACACCCTTCTATACCCGCTCCGAGATTCAGGTGGGGGGTGGGCAATTCATGCACGAGAGTCTCGACCTGCACCGCTTTTGTCGGCCGTGGGTTCAGTTTTTGCTGCCGTTTAGAATGCCGCGAAAGGGTTGAGGCAGTCAGTCCCGCTCCTGGGACTGGGCGTGTATGGCCATCTCGTCACGCTCTTTCATCACCATAAAGAGCTCAAGCATCCACTCCGCCTTGGCGGAGAACTGCCGTGGCTGGTTCGGGCGCTGCCAGTCTTCTGTGTGAGGAATAGCGTCGATTAAAAACTGATTTTCTGCTGCGCAGGGCTCGTGCATATATTCTGGTGCCGCGGCTGGCCCGCGAATCAAACCAATCAGGATCTGGATTTTACGTGCCCGCGACACGACCGCGCGTTGGCTAATAGAGTCGTAATCATTGTGTACAACGGTGTGACCTATCTCGGCGTAGAGGCGACGGGCGGCCAAAATGCCGGGCCGGCAACTGCGAGGCAGTTGTCGGATGCCCTCATCGGCCAATTGATAGCGTCGCTCGGCTTCCGCGAGAAGCTTTTTTAGCACTTGGGTGAGTTGAGGGCTGGGCACCGGGTTGCAGAGAAATGCCTCGGGATCCATGCCGGCTTCCCGCATCAGATCACGCGGCAGGTAAAGCCGTCCGGCACGGGCGTCCTCGCCCACATCGCGGCAGATATTGGTCAGTTGCATGGCCACGCCCAAATCAGCAGCGCGGGCCAGCGTCGCATGGTCTTTTACCCCCATGAGAACCGCCATCATGACGCCGACGGTGCCTGCGACACGGGCGCCGTAGTCGCAGACTTCTGCAAGCTTATGGTAATCCCGTCCCTCGGTGTCCCACTCAAATCCCTCAAGCAGGGCGTCGAGTAGTCCCCTCGGTAATTTATGGTCGATCACGATCTGACTCAGCACCCGGTCGATCGGATGATTGTCTGGCCGACCGTCGTAGATCTGATCGAGTCGTTGATGAAGTGTGACAAGCGCTTGACGCGGGTCATCACCGAGATCCACCAAATCGTCAGCGATACGACAGAACGCGTAGAGTCCGGATGCTGACTCGCGAAGCGCTCGTGGAAGAAAATGAGAGGCGATGTAAAAGGACTTGGAGCCATGCGACAGCAACCGCCGACATTCGCTCATGTCGGTATGGGGCGTCATGATCTGGTGGTCGTTACGCACGTTGGGTCACTGCTGCAGGAATCAATTGGTCGATCACCTTGGCGGAAGAGATCACCGCGGGCATGCCGGCACCGGGGTGGGTTCCCGCGCCGACGAGGTGCAAGCCCTTGATGTCCTCGCTGCGGTTGTGCGGTCTGAACCAAGCGCTCTGTGTAATCCGCGGCTCATAGCCAAAGGCGGCTCCTTTGACCGAGTTCAGCCGATCATGGAAGTCCTGCGGTGTGAGCAGTCTGGATGTGACGATGCGATCACGCAGGCCGGGTAGCATGGTCTCTTCCAGTCGCTGGCAGATGCGCTCTTTGAACGTTTCGGCATAAGTGGGCCAGTCCACATCTGCATCGAGATGCGGTACCGGCGCCAACGCATAAAATGTGTCGCATCCCTCTGGCGCAAGCGAGGGATCTGTCTCTGTGGGTCTGTGCAGGTAAAGGCTGAAGTCATCGGCCAGCACTTTGCGCTTGAAGATATCGTCCAGTAGGCCTTTATAGCGTGGCCCTAGAATCACCGAATGGTGGGGTACGTCGGGGTATTGTCCCTCGGTGCCGAAGTACCAGACGAACAATCCATTTGAGAAATGTGAGCGGTCGATTTTGCGATCCGTCCATCGTTTGCGATGTTCCGCTTTGATCAGGTGCCGGTATGTCCAGGCCGCGTCCGCGTTAGACACCACGAGATCGCTATGCAGTGTTCGGCCATCTGCCAGTCGCACGCCGCGCACAGCTCCGTCCTCTACCAGAATCTCTTCCACTTCAGCATTGCACTCGATCTTGCCGCCCTGGCCTTCGATCAATCCAGCCATGCCTTTGACGATACTGCCGGTGCCGCCCATGGCGGACCACACGCCGAAACGCTGCTCTAAAAATGAGATCAGGGTGTAGACGCTGGTGACTGAAAAGGGGTTGCCGCCGATCAGTAGCGGGTGAAAACTCATCGTCATACGGAGCTGTGGATCACGTATGTAGCGCGACACCAGTTTGTAGACGCTCCGATCGGCCCGGAGCCGCATGAGCTGCGGCATGAACTTAAATAGTGCGAGCAATGAATCGAAGGGCTTATCGACCAGGCCTTCGAAGCCGACTTTGTAACGCTCCTCGCTGGCTTTCAGGTAGCGTTCGTAGCCCTCGGCATCGGCCTCATTGTAGTTTTTGATTTGTTCAATGTTGCGTGCCTTGTCACCTGAGTAGTCAAAGATGCGGCCGTCATCAAAACGGAGCCGGAAAAACGGATCCATGGGTTTGAGTTCAACGTCATCGGCAAAGCGCTTGCCGCAAATGGCCCATAGCTCTTCCAGTAAGAAGGGCGCGGTGACAATCGTCGGTCCGGCGTCGAAGGTGAAGCCGTCCTGATGGTAGACATAGGCACGCCCACCCGGCGCGTCCAGCTTTTCGAGCATGTGGACCCGGTAGCCCTTGGCGCCCAGGCGGATGGCAGCCGCAAGACCGCCGAACCCGGTGCCAATCACAATTGCCGTGGGTCGGTGGTCAGTCGTCTCCAATGAACGAAACGCAGATTCCGCGATATTCATATAAAAAAGACACTTAAACTGTCAGTTATATTTGACAGTGTAGCAGTGCTGGTAGGGGGTGCACAGCCTTCTTTTCACTGTGCGATGACGCAGTCACTCAGCGGTTGTGGCCACCATTTCCCGAAATAGGTCGTCAAATATCTCCGGGTTCTCCTCGTGGGCAAGGTGCCCGAGATCAGGGATACGTATCGCGCGAGCGAGGGGTAAATCGCTTGCGACCGAGGTGCTGCGTTCAGGAGGGATCGTGCGGTCACCCTCGGCGGCGGCCAGCCACACCGGCATCTGCAAAGAGGGCAAACATCGTAATAAAGGAGGAAGATCCCATCCCGCCATCATTCTGAGGGTGCCCGCGATGTGATCGGGGTTTCCGAGCAAGGTGTCATAGCAGCGGCCCATGAGCGGATCGACCGCTGAGCCGGTATCCGCCAACATGGACCCGGTGGCCCGCCACCGCAGGCTGGGAGAGGCGAGAACTCGGGGCAACCAATGGCTGCGGGCAAACCACTTTGCCGTCTTGCTGAATAGCGGTGCTGCGACCGAGCCAAACGGATTGAATGCAGCGTTGATGCAGAGCAGTCCCTCAGGCAGTGTGTCGGCATCCAGCGCATATTGAGCGCCCAGTGCCGCACCCGCAGAGTGGCCGATGATCCAGCGAGGCGTGGCGTCCAGAAGGTGCATCAGCTCACCTAAGTAGGTGGCAAACGGCACGAGCCCCACCTCTTTGAGAGGCAGTAAGGTTGTAAAGCCTTGACCTGGCAAGTCGGGTGCAATGACACGATGGTGTTCGCTCAGCCTGGCCGCGAGTCCGGCAAAGGAGTGCGCGGAGGCGCCGGCACCATGGAGTAAGAGGACATCCTCGCCCGCGCCGCTAACCTGAACATGGAAATCAATATTGCCCACTTGCACGAAGCGGCTGGTGTCTGCTCGCGGCCAGAATTCAGCCGCCGCGCGCCACGCAGTCTGCGAGGTCATGGGGTGGCAGCGCGGATGGCGCGGTTCAGCGTCTGTGCGTCAGCCTGAGGCAGCGCAAGGTAGGTGCTACGCAGGGTGTCGGCAAGCTCTCTGGCCCGAGGTTGTGGCCGCTGTGCGGTATCGATCACCAGTCCGTTGGAAGGACTCAGCGCCAGGATCCGTGCTGCGGCTAGCGCGTCGGCCGTGCCGGCCTCGCGGTTGCGGGTCCCGTCCCGGGCCACATTCGCTGCGCCATCGGTGAGGATGATGTACTGCATGGTGGTGCCCTGTTTGCCCGCGCGTTCAGCCATGTCGCGGGTGAGGTCTAATGCCGCGGCCATGGGCGTGGCGCCACCTCCTGGCAGTGCTGCCAGAGTTTTTTTGGCGCGCACTAATGACCGTGTTGGCGGTAACAGAAGTTCGGCCTGCTCATCGCGGAACGCGATCAGCGCAACTTGGTCCCGGCGCACATAACAGTCGGCGAGTAACAGCTCGACGGCGCCCTTGGCCTCCGCCAGCCGTTGCAATGCAGCTGAACCTGACGCGTCGACCACAAACAGGGTCAGGGTTTCTCTGCGTTGCTGAAACCGTGTCAGGTGAATATCGTCCCGTCGAATTTGCAGGTGACGCGGCGGTGTCTCGTTATCGCGCTCGGTTTGCTCCCGCCGCCGCAGCGGTTGCCAGGGCGCGGCGGCACGCAGCGTTGCAAGAATATTGACCCGGCCACCGCGCCGATGATCGCCACGGAATACACCGGTGGGCCGGCCCCGGTTCTGATGCCGGTGCTGGTCGCCAGCGCTGCCGGTGCTGCTTTGACGAAGTCGCGCGGATCGGATCTGTAGCTGTTCCAGTAATCCTGGAGGGAGTTGTGCCAGCGCTGCCACGAGAAGGCGGTCCTCATCGGGAGGTGGCTGCTCCGCCATCGGTGGCGGCTCGGCGTCGTCTGTCTGCTCCGGTTCGGGCTCGGGCTCTGGTGGCGGTTCG
>JAAEZV010000328.1 GCA_018222695.1 Gammaproteobacteria bacterium | reverse complement strand
GGGCTGGCCAGTCAACATCCGGATAGGCCACCTGATGGGCGTTGTAGTTGCCCACGGCGCCGTTCATCTTACCCAGTGGTTGGATGGCGCTAGCGGCAGCCAGCTGCCGGTTCAGTCGCATCACGACGTTGGCGAGTTCCTTGCCCAAAGTGGTTGGCGTAGCGGCTTGTCCATGCGTTCGAGACAGCATGGGCTGTTCAGCATGCTCTTGCGCGAGGCCTGCCAATGCATCACGGATGGCTTCATAGTGCTCGATCATGACGCGTTGCCCGTCGCGGATCATGAGGGCATGGGCGAGGTTATTAATATCCTCGCTGGTGCAGCCAAAATGCACAAACTCGCTGACCGCGCTGAGCTCGGGATTGTCTTTTAGCGCGTCCTTGAGGAAGTATTCGACGGCTTTGACATCGTGATTAGTCGTCGCCTCGATCGCTTTCACGGCCTCGGCCTGCGCTTCATCGAACCCAGCGAGGATTTGCTCAAGCCGATCGGCAGATTCACTGCTGAATGCGGGGACCTCGGCGATATCGGCGCATTCAGAGAGCGCCTTGAGCCATGCCAGCTCGACTTGCACACGTCGTTGGATAAGCCCGAATTCGGAGAAGATGTCGCGGAGCGCATCCACTTTCCCGTGATAGCGGCCATCCAATGGTGAAAGGGCTGTCAGCGGTGTGGGGCTCATGGGGTTGCCTGATTGCAGTAAGAGCTTAGTTTATCACGGAGCCGCGCTGAGTTTGATCAATGCGTCACGCCCAGCTCGCGGGCCATGCGCGCAGCATGCTCTCTCACTCGACCGCGGCTCAGCATTAATTTGAAGCGTGTACCGCCGAGTTGTCGCCATAAAAATGCGGCCCTGACGCCACACATTAGTAATGCTCTGACCAGATCGGCTACCTGCGGGTTATTGAGGTGCTGCGCGCTGCCGGTCACCTTGATGCGGTAGGGGAGCGTGCTGAGCGTATCTTGATAAATGGCAGATATATTGGCGCTTAGACCATTGATATCACTTGAGAAGTTCTCTGCCTTGTAAGCGGTGTGCTTGAGCCTTGAATGAACGATGGCCTGCAGGTCGTCCCGCGCGGCAAACCGTCGCTCCAGCTGCAAGATGGCTAAGGTATAGCGCAGCGTATCTGCCGCAGCCTCTTCGTGCGAGAGGCCCAGGCAGGCCGACAACTGCTCAAGACCAAGGCGAATGCCCTGTGGTGTCCCGAAAACGGTCTCCACACCATCCGGATCAAAGCTGAATAGAGAGTGAATGGAGGCTTCGACAAAAGGTAGCGGCCAGCTACCGGTTTTGGCAGCTAAGTCCACAATGCGCGCTGCCTGTGCGACACCTGCCAGCGCTACGGTCCGTTGCTCCAGGAGCGAACGGTCACTCATTGAGCCTCCTCGATGATGCCGCCTCCTAGACAAATGTCATCGTCGTAGAAGACGACGGACTGCCCGGGTGTTACGGCTCTCTGAGGCGCTGTGAAACTGACCTGTAGTTTCGCCCCGGAGGCGGATACTACACAGGGTTGATCCGCCTGCCGATAGCGAATTTTAGCGTGACAGTGAAGGGGTAGTGTGGGGCGCTCGCCGCTGATCCAGATCACGTCAGCCGCGGTGAGTTGTGTCTTGAACAGTGCCGGATGTTCGTTGCCTTGTGCAACCACCAGCACGTTATCAGCTACTTGTTTGTCGACGACATACCAGGGCGCTTCAAGGTGATTTGCCAGCCCGCCAATACGTAATCCCTGCCTTTGCCCGATGGTGTGGTACATCAAGCCCTCGTGTTGTCCCAATTCGTCTCCCTCCACCGACACGATGGGTCCCGGCTGAGCGGGCAGATATTGCCGGAGGAAGTCGCGGAATCTGCGTTCGCCAATAAAACAGATCCCGGTGCTGTCTTTTTTGCGTGCTGTCACGAATCCGGCGGCGGTGGCTTTCTCACGGACCAACACCTTGTCCACATGACCGATGGGAAACAGGCTCCTCGCCAATGCCTGATGATCGACTTGATGCAGAAAATAGCTTTGGTCCTTGTTGCCGTCGACCCCTTTGCGGAGCCGTGTTGTGCCGTCTGCTGAATCGGTTTGCACGTAGTGGCCTGTGGCGATCAGGTCGGCGCCCAACTGTGTGGCATAGTCGAGAAAGGCGCGGAACTTGATTTCCCGGTTACACAGAATGTCAGGATTGGGTGTCCGGCCGGCGCGATATTCGGAGAGAAAGTGGTCGAAAACGCCGTCCCAGTACTCCGCAGCGAAATTGGCGCTGTGGAGGCGGATCCCCAGTTCATCCGCCACCGATTGTGCGTCGGCAAGATCTTCCTTGGCGGTGCAGTACTCGGTGCCGTCGTCTTCCTCCCAGTTTTTCATGAACAGGCCCTCGACCCGGTAGCCTGCTTCAATCAACATGAGGGCTGCGACGGAGGAATCCACTCCACCTGACATACCTACGATGACGGTCTGATTGTGTGGCGATGTGCAGGTCACGGCAGTGGCTTGTCTGGTCAAAAGGCGGCTTGAAGCATGAGGGGAGCGCGCAGTTGGGTCAATGGCGCCTCAGCGAAGG
>JAAEZV010000327.1 GCA_018222695.1 Gammaproteobacteria bacterium | reverse complement strand
ACATGCATGCCGCCACCAAAGGACATGCCGGCGGGGCTGATGCGCCCCTGAACGGAACGTAATGGATTGAATTCGGCGGCGTCCTCGCCGAAAACACTGGTATCGCGGTTGGCGGTCTGTAGGTCAACGACCACCTTGTCGCCCTCCGGCACCACGCGACCGTCGGCGAGGGTGATCTCGGCTTCGGCGCGGCGCCAGGCTTCCGGGCTGGAGGGGTGTAGTCGCATGCTCTCCAAAACAAAGCGCTGCAGTTGATGTGCACTGGCAACGACTTCTGCCGGTGTTTGGCCCTGATGTTCGCACCAGTTAAAGAGCTCGTTGGTTGCGTGGACCAGCGTGTGGACGGAGGTGTGAGAGGCCGCCAGATAGAAGAAGGCGACCTCTCTGACCATCAGTTCATCTGGCATGGAGAGCTCCGCATCATGCATCAGCAGGATGGTGAGGATGTCTCTGGGTAAGTCCTCTTCGCTCAGGGTGCCGGCACGGTATTGCTCCAACAGTGCGAGTCGCCGGGTGCGGGAGGGGAGGAAGAAGCGCTCGCGAAATTCATCAATCGCCTCACGGATTTCTTGAAAGATAGGCTCCCGGTCGCCCTTGAATTGACCAATCGTTGCGGCTTGACCTAGTTGAATCAGGAGCCGGTGCTGGGTGTCTGCTTCCTCTACTGTGCCGTCGATGCGATCGATGCCCGCGAAGGACAGTGAGAGGTGAACCATAATCCGGTAGCCCAATTCCTTGAGGTCTAAGGCTGATTCGGTGAGGAACTGGTTCAGCGTCTCGCTGAGCAAGTCGGGGAATACCTCGTTTTCATAGACGCGAAAAAAGTTCTTTCGGAATAGCTGGCTTTCGATGGAGCGTCGCTGTCGGTGCTCATCGCCGTGGAGGGTGACCAACACTTTATCCATGAGGATCTTGCCTTCGTCATACAGCGATTGTTTGAGGTCGGTGATCCTGAGTGCATGCTCGACATCGTGGTAAGCGCTAACGCGATGAATTTCCATGGTGGCTCCCCCAAAAGTGAGTGTCCTGGCGGGGCAACGCCAGAACCCAGAGGTGTTAGTGTATGCAATAAATATTAAAGTGTACACACTTTCAGGCCTCGATTCCGCTGCGCGGTCACAGGGTTTCAAGGGTCCGCCCGCGGGTAGCCTCAAAAGTGAGTGTCCTGACGGGGTAACGCCAGGACCCAGAGGTATTAGTGTATGCAATTAATATTAAAGTGTACACACTTTGAGGGCCCGATTCCGCTGCGCGGTCAAAGGGTTTCAAGGGTCCGCCCGCGGGTAGAAGCCACCCCTGAGGCTAGCAGCTCTTTATCAAAGCCTTCGGCGATGTCATATTGTCCGTACAGGCGCATGAGCTGAGGAACAACCATGAAACTGACGGTGAATGGTAATGAGGTCGAGGTGACCAGCGAGGCTGATACACCCCTGCTGTGGGTGCTGCGGGACGAGCTGAATCTTGTGGGCACCAAGTTTGGATGTGGTATCGCGCAGTGTGGCGCCTGTACGGTCCACCTGGACGGAGTGGCGATTCGGTCCTGTGTGACGCCGGTGGCGGCGGTCGCGAACAAGGGTATACAGACCATTGAGGGGCAGGCGACTGAGACCGGTTTGTCACCGGTACAGCAGGCCTGGCTGGAAACCGACGTCGCGCAATGTGGTTACTGCCAGTCGGGTCAAATTATGGCGGCAACAGCGCTTCTCGCCCAGAACGCTAATCCCAGCGACCCGGAGATCGACGCTGCAATGGCAGGGAACATCTGTCGCTGCGGTACCTACCCCCGTATCCGCAAAGCGGTGCATCTGGCGGCTGCGTTAATGGCAGAGGAGCAGAGCGCATGAGCGACACACTGACGCCGCGCTCACTGAGCCGCAGACGATTTGTGCAGAGTAGCGGTGCGCTGCTCTTCGCCGCGCAGTGCCCGGTTGGGCTTTCTCGCAAAGCTTATGCGGGTGGCGCCGGCGCCATGATGAATAGCTTTGTGCGCATCGACCCCAACAACGTCATTACGATGCTGGCGAACAATTCAGAGTTTGGTAACGGCGCCTATACCGTCATGAGCATGATGTTGGCGGAGGAGCTCGACGTCGATTACCGCAGTATCGCGTTAGAGGCTGCGCCAACGACGCCAGAGTACTACTCGCCATTATTCCGCGAATACCTGACAGCCGGATCCGTGACCACGGGTAGCACCTTTATGCCGATGCGCACGGCGGGTGCCAAGGCGCGAGCCATGTTGCTGGAGGCGGCGTCACAGGATTGGCAGGTGCCCACAGCCGAGCTCACCACCGAAGGCGCGAAGGTGACCCATGCCGCCAGCGGCCGCAGCAGCACCTACGGCGAGTTACTGGAAGCGATCCATCGACTGGATATCCAGCCCCCCGAGACGGTGGCACTCAAGGACCCCAGTGAATTCAAGATTCTGGGTAAGCCTGCCCGGCGCTACGAAGGTGCTGGTAAGGTCGATGGCAGCGCCGAATTCGGAATTGATATCAAACTACCCGGTATGCTTTATGGCGCGATCGCAAGGCCTCCGGTTCATAGTGGGTCGGTGATCGACTTTGATG
>JAAEZV010000326.1 GCA_018222695.1 Gammaproteobacteria bacterium | reverse complement strand
AAGAACTGTCGGATTGGCAGCTCCTGCCGACGTCACCCAACAGGGCCTTTGGCTGGAACGATTTGTGGAACCCGGGCGAAGCCGGCGGGCAGGCAGCGCTGAATCAATTTCTGGATCACCACGTACAGGATTACGGTGACGGCAGAGACATCCCAGCTGAGCCCAATACATCAAAACTGTCGCCCTATCTGCGGTTTGGCAACATTTCGCCCAGACAGGTCTGGCATGCGGCACAGCAAAGCAAAATCGAACGGCCAGAGGTAGCCGAGGCCATCGATAAATTCCTCAGTGAAATCGGCTGGCGGGAATTTTGCTACCACCTGCTGTTTCATTTTCCATCAATGCCCGACGAGGCCTTTAACCCAAAATTCAGCTTTTTCCCCTGGGATGAAGATCCACAGCGGCTCGCCGCGTGGCAGCGAGGGCAAACCGGTTATCCCATTGTCGATGCCGGCATGCGGGAGCTGTGGCAGACCGGCTTTATGCATAACCGGGTGCGGATGGTGGTTGCCTCATTCCTCACCAAGCACCTGCTGCTCAACTGGCGAGAGGGAGAGGAGTGGTTTTGGGACTGCCTCCTCGATGCCGACATCGCCTCCAACGCCTGCAGCTGGCAGTGGGTTGGCGGGTCTGGCGCAGACGCTTCGCCCTACTTTCGTATCTTTAACCCCATTACACAGGGCGAGAAATTTGACAAAGCCGGTGCCTACACCCGCCGCTGGGTACCCGAAGTCGCTGAACTCCCTGACAAGTACCTACATAAACCATGGGAGGCACCCGACGAGGTGCTTTCGGCGGCCGGGGTTGCATTAGGCGAAACCTACCCACACCCCATTGTGGATCACAAAGCAGCGCGCGAGACCGCGCTCAGCGCCTATGGCACGCTAAAGTCACTGAACTAAGCCACCTCGTCAACGATAGCTACCGCTCGCGTCCAGCCTGCTGAGCCCCCCCGTATCTTGTGCGGGAAACAGCTGACCGTAAAACCCGTGGCGGGCAAGGCCTCCAAATTGTGCAGCTTCTCAAGATGGCAGTAACCAATGTGGCGACCCGCTTTGTGGCCTTCCCAGATGAGGCTGGCGTCGCCAGTTTCGGCGTAACGCTCGGCGGTTTGATCAAAGGGAGCGTCCCAACTCCATGCATCCGTGCCCGTTACCTTAATGCCACGCTCCAGCAGAAACATGGTCGCCTCGTAGCCCATGCCACAGCCTTTGCTAACGAAATCCTCCTGTCCGTAAGCCGCGCCTGCTGCCGTGTTCACCACGACAATTTCCAGTGGCGAAAGCTCATGCTCGATGCGCGTCAACTCCGCCTCCACATCGGTCGCGGTCACCACATAGCCGTTGGGGAAATGCCGGAAGTCCAGTTTGACCCCCGGCTGAAAGCACCACTCAAGGGGGACTTCATCGATCGTGATCGCCCGCTCTTTGCCACCAGCCTGTTCGTTCATGGTGGGATGAAAGTGATAAGGCGCATCAAGGTGCGTCCCGTTGTGTGTACACAGCTGAATAAACTCGATCGCCCAGCCCTCACCGTCGGGCAACTCACTGCTCTCAAGGCCGGGAAAAAATGACGCCATTTGCTGGGCGCCAATGTCGTGTGTGATGTAGTCAATATTGGGCTTCATAGCGGGAGGGTCACTGACCACCTCGTTTTCAAGGTAGATCGACAGGTCAACAAAACGTCTTTTCGGCATCTCTTTTCGCTCTTCACAGCGGCAATCAAACCCGAGGTTAGCCTATCCAATGGGGTGATTGGCAAATCTCATAGTTGGGGGTATGTTGCGTCGTCTTCTGAGGATTCTGTTTATGCGCAGTTTGTTCTTTGCTTTGACACCGTTACTGATACCGATGGCCCTTCAAGCCCAGCCAGAGGCTTTTCCGTCGACCTACGAGGCACCCTCAGGCCCGCCGGTATTGTTCAAGAATGCCACCATCCTCACCGGTGATGGCCGCCGCCTTGACGATACAGATCTGTACATCGCCAACGGGCAGATCCAATGGGTGGGCGCAGGAGAGATCGCGCCCGATGCCACCGCAGTCGATGCCAGTGATCGCTGGATTACTCCCGGCCTTATCGATGTTCATTCGCACCTTGGTGTATACCCCTCGCCGGGTGTCGCCGCTCATAGCGACGGCAACGAGGCGACTGCACCGGTGACGGCAGAGGTGTGGGCGGAACACAGTGTCTGGCCACAGGATCCCGGCTTTTCGAGAGCTTTGGCCGGCGGCGTAACAGCAATGCAAATTCTACCGGGCTCAGCCAACTTATTTGGAGGACGGGGTGTGACCCTTAAAAACGTGCCGTCCGTGAGCTACCAAGGCATGAAATTTCCCGACGCACCCCACGGCCTAAAAATGGCCTGCGGCGAGAACCCGAAACGCGTTTACGGTGGCCGTACACAGGCCCCCTCTACGCGCATGGGCAATGTCGCGGCTTACCGCAGCGCCTGGATTCGCGCGCAACGGTATCAAGCTGACTGGGACCGCTATAACCAAGCCGTCAAGGACGCGGCAGAGGCTGCAGAAAACGACAGCAGTGGCGCCTCCGTCGCGTCGGCTCTACTCACCAACAC
>JAAEZV010000009.1:8288-18021 GCA_018222695.1 Gammaproteobacteria bacterium | reverse complement strand
GAACCCGGGTGTGCCTGCTTCGACGATAAAGCAGCTAATGCCTTTTGCACCTCCGGTGTCGTGGTGCGCGCGAAAACGGTGTAAAAATCAGCGATGCCGGCGTTGGATATCCATGTTTTGGTGCCGTTGAGCACCCACTGGTCGCCATCGGCTCGGGCGCTACAGGACATAGCGGCCACATCCGATCCTGCCTCGGGTTCTGATAGTGAAAACGCGGCAATCTTATCGCCAGTCGCCACAGCATTGAGGTAGGTCGCTTGCTGCGCCTCATCACCAAATAGTGAAATCGGGCCGCTACCCAGTCCCTGCATCGCAAACGCAAAGTCGGCGAGCGCATTATGGCGTGCCAGCGTCTCCCGGATGATGCAGAGGCTTCTGACGTCAAGTTTCTTGTGTTGTCCCCCTGCACTGGCAGGAACGGCATAGCTCGTAAAACCAGCATCCCCCAGAGCCTTCACGATGGCTTTGCAGGTACCGTCTAAATCGTGATGCTCTTCTGCTGTGAGAGCGGGGATGTGACGACTCGCCCAGTCATCAAGCCGCGCGGCGAGCTCTCGATGCTCGTCGCTAAAAAAGGGCCACTGTAAAAAGCTGCCGTCGCTCATGATCTCTTCTCCCGATGAATGGCGATGGTGTCAGTCACCCTGAAACACGGGCTGTTGTTTTTCTACAAAGGCATTGTAGGCGCGATGAAAATCCTCAGTCTGCATACAAATTGCCTGCGCCTGAGCTTCGCACTCAATCGCTTGGTCGACAGACATGTTCCACTGGTGGTGAAGCTGGTTCTTCGTGATGCCGTTGGCAAAAGTGGGCCCTGCGGCGATGCGCGTCGCGGCCGCCATGGCATCCTCAAGCGGTTCCGCGCTCAATCCATTGAAGAATCCCCAACGTTCGCCTTCTTCGCCGCTCATCGAGCGTCCAAAGTAGAGCAGTTCGCTCGCCCGCCCTTGTCCGATAATGCGCGGTAGTATCGAGCACGCGCCCATATCACAGCCCGCTAGGCCGACCCTGTTGAAGAGGAAGGCCACCTTGGCGCTCTCACTGGCGTAGCGGAGGTCACTGGCCATAGCGATAATCGCGCCTGCGCCTGCACAAATGCCCTCCACGGCACTGATCACAGGTTGCCGACAGGCTCGCATTGCTTTTACGAGGTCTCCCGTCATGCGTGTGAAGGCCATTAGATCTTTCATATTCATCTCGGTCAGAGGCCCAATGATTTCGTGCACGTCGCCTCCAGAGCAAAAGTTGCCCCCCGCTCCGGTGATGACCACGACATCGACGTCGGAGGCGTAAGTTAGGTTCCTAAACAAATCCCTCAGTTCTGCGTAGGACTCGAAGGTGAGTGGATTTTTGCGCTCAGGTCGATTGAGCGTAATGGTCGCAACGCGATTCTCGCACTCCCATAAAAAATGCTGCGCTTCGTAGTCCAAGAGTGATGTTGTTTGCATGATTATATTCCCCGTGTCAGGCGGTGCCACCGCCGTCAATCGCGACCGCCTGCCCTGTGACGCTCGCTGCACCATCGCCACACAACCAGCTCACTGCGCTAGCGACTTCTGATGCCTTGATCAGGCGCCCTTGCGGATTGCTTTCAGTGAAGTGCTGCAGGGCATCCTCTTCAGTCCGTCCAGTCTTGCTGACGATCTCTGCGATGGCTGTGCGCACGATATCAGTATCCACGTATCCAGGGCAGATCGCATTCACTGTGATACCTCGCGTCGCGACCTCAAGAGCCAGCGCACGGGTCATCCCGAGAACGGCATGCTTCGATGCGCAGTAGCCGCTGACATAAGGGAATCCCCGCAGCGAGGCGACACTGGCGATGTTGATAATGCGGCCCCAGCCCGCATCCAGCATGTTCTCAAGTGCGATTTGAGTGCAGTGGAAGACGCCATTAACGTTAACGTCCATGGTTCGTTGCCAGTCGGTGAAATCGAGGCGATGGAAGGGTGCAGTGGGGGCCATTCCCGCACAGTTGACCAATATGTCGATGTCTCCCAAGTGCTCTCGAGCGGTGGCAAAACACTCGACCATTCCGGCCCTGTCGGTCACGTCACCGGCTACGGCCTGACTGCCGCTACCTAAGGACGTTGACAGGGTTTGCAGCGGTTCGATGCGTCGCCCGACCAGTGAAACTCGGTATCCCTCGGCATGCAGTTGCCGACTAATGACTTCTCCAATGCCCGACCCAGCGCCGGTGATTAATGCATGACGGCTCACGAGGTCGCCTCGCGTTCACGCTCGGCCAAAGTATGGGCCTGCCGATAGCCGAGAAAATACTGGTGTTGCTCGGTCGCACCGGGTCCCTGATAGCCCAGCTCGGCTGCCGCATGAAGCGTCCAATTTGGGTCGGCTAGGTGTGGGCGCGCCAGGCAGACTAGATCAGCCCGTCCTGCCGCGATAATGCTATTAACGTGATCAGTCTCGTAAATGTTGCCCACAGCGATGGTCGGTATATCTCCGTCATTGCGGATGATGTCCGAAAGCGGTGTCTGGAACATGCGCCCAGGTTGAGGTTTAGCGGAGTGACTGGTTTGTCCTGTCGAGACATTGATGATGTCAGCACCCGCTTCGATAAATGCCTGCGCTATCAGCAGCGCGTCTTGTTCTGTAACGCCATCGTCGCCCATCCAATCATGGGCGGAAATGCGCACTGACATGGGTTTTTCTTGAGGCCAGACGGCCCGCATAGCTCGACAAACCGCCACCGGGTAACGCAACCTGTTCTCGAGGGAGCCGCCGTATTCATCGTCACGTTGATTCAGTACCGGCGTGATGAATGAAGAGAGAAGATAACCGTGTGCCGCGTGCATTTCGATCATATCGAATCCGGCTTTATCAGCACGCCGCACTGCGGCGACATGCTGTTCCAACACCATGTCCATGTCCTCGCTTGTCATGGCTTGCGGCACGGGGCTGTAGGTGTCGAAGGGTATCGCGCTAGCAGATAAAAGCGGCCACTGCTCGTGTTCGGGGAGGGGCTCGTCAAGAATCTTCGGATCCCACTTCCATGGCTCCAGCGTTGAGCCTTTGGGTCCGGCATGACCAATCTGGATCGCCATCTTGGCCTGGGTGTGCTGATGCACAAAGTCGGTGATGCGACGCCAGGCATCAGTGTGCGCGTCGCTCCAGATGCCGGTGCATCCAGGCGTGATCCGCCCCTCTGCGCTCACATTGGTCATCTCAGTGTAGACCAATGCAGCGCCGCCCTTGGCGAGACCGCCGTAGTGCACCAGGTGCCAGTCGTCGGGCATGCCATCTGCGGCGCTATACATGCACATGGGTGAGACGCAAACCCGATTTTGCAGTGACATATCTCGGAGTGAGAAGGGCAGGAACATGGGAGGCACGGGGTCGTTTGCGGCCTCACCGAGGTGTCGCTGTGCCAGGTGTGTTTCCATGGAGTTCAGCCAGGCTTCATCCCTAAGGCGGAGATTCTCGTGGCTGACGCGCTGACTGCGTGTGAGCATTGAATAATTAAACTGCTTCAAGTCAAAGGCATCGATATAGCGCGGCACATTCTCAAACCAAATCATGGCATTACGGGCGCTATTCTGGAGCCGCAGTACATCAATTTTGCGTTCCTCCTGATACTGCCTCAACGCGCTGGTGATGGGCTCGCCGCTGTCAAGGTGGTGGGCCAGTGAGATGGCATCTTCTAAGCCTAATTTCGTTCCTGAGCCGATTGAAAAATGAGCCGTATGGGCTGCGTCGCCGATCAGGACCACGCGATCATCTTTGATCCAGTTGTCGCAGTAGACCGCAGGGAAATTGATCCAGGCGGATCCCCTGACGTGAGCAGAATTGGTCAACAGCGTGTGTCCATCGAGGTAGTCCTCGAAAATCTGTCGACAGGTCTCAGCACTCTGTTCATGGGACATGTCTTCGAAGCCGAGCGCGTCATAAACCTCGGGCGTCGTCTCGACAATAAAAGTCGAGGTGTTCTCGTCGAATTGATAGGCGTGCGCCCAAATCCATCCATGTTCAGTGCGTTCAAAGATGAACGTAAATGCATCCCGAAACGTTTGATGCGTGCCTAACCACACAAATTTGTTTGGCCGCATTTCAATTTTGCAGCCAAATTCTTCGCGATAGGTGTTGCGGATTTTAGAGTTGAGGCCGTCGCTTGCGACAATGACATCTGCGTCAGCGAATCGGGTGTCGATATCGTCTATTTCGATTTCCTGCTCAAATTTCAGCACCACGCCAAGCTCTCTAGCCCGCTCATGCAAAAGTTGCAGGAAGCGTTTTCGACCGAGGCCAATAAAGCCGTGCCCGGCTGATCGTTCGACTGAGCCGGAGACATGGCAATCGATCAGGTCCCAATGGATAAACTCGTTGACAATGCGCTGGGCGCTGACGGGGTCGTTGGCCGTAATATTGTCGACTGTCTGGTCAGAGAACACGATTCCCCATCCGAAAGTATCGTCAGGTTTATTGCGCTCGTAGACGGTGATCTCGTGATCTGGATTGCGGAGTTTCAGGCTTATCCCTAAGTACAAGCCTGCGGGCCCACCCCCAAGACAGATGACTTTCACGATGCGCTCTCCTTTGTCACGTGACGACCAAGACGTTTTATATCTAAAATGTTTTGCTAGTATAAAGCAAACATTTTATGTTTAAAATATCGGCTTGAAACTCGTTCACGAGAAACGCTTTATGGAGTCAATCGGGGTTCAGGAACCAATCGATCATGAGTCGCGGGTAGAGCAGGGCGATCACAAGGCAGTCAGGCTGTGGCTTCGGTTGCTCACCTGCACCAATCTGATTGAACGGCATCTGAGGGGTCAGCTGCGAAGCGAATTCGATATCACATTGCCACGATTCGATCTGATGGCTCAGCTAGCCCGTGAATCGGAGGGGCTGACAATGGGAGATCTGTCGCAGCGGATGATGGTGTCGGGTGGCAATGTCTCTGGCATAGCCGCTCAGTTGGAGAGTGAGGGATTAATTAGTCGGGAACCTGTGCAAGGCAATCGGCGGGCGTTTTGCGTGACCCTGACACGAGCGGGGCAGGCGCGGTTTGCTGAAATGGCGGAAGCTCACGAAGCTTGGGTGGCGGAGTGCTTGGGTGGGCTGAGCGACTCGGAATATGACCACATAATGAGAGCTTTGCGGCAGATCAAGTTGCGAGTGGGAGAGGTCGAGCGCTAGGGTTATGTGGAAGCCACCTGAGCGCATCAAATATCAAACTGCTGTGGCGCAATGGCCCACCGCACAAGAGGCGGCGCAGAGCCACTTATACTCACCCCTGCGAACGCCCAATCTGTGTTTGCATCAGCGGACCTGGGTGCCGGCGATGGTGCCTTGGCGGGCAAGCGACAACGGCGACGTGTCGCAGGAAGTCATAGACTGGTACAAGCGTTTCGCGCAAGGCCGACCAGGTGCAATAGTGGTAGAAGCCACGGGGATCAGAGATATCCCCAGCGGTCCCTTACTGCGCATTTCGGACGATCGATACGTTGCAGGGTTGCGCCGATTAACTGATGCGGTGCGAGAAGCGAGTGGCGGCCAGACCCGGCTGCTGATTCAGCTGATTGATTTCCTCACGATTCGCCGACGGCCCCAGCCGGAGGCGTTTTTCCAGCGTTTCCTTGAGGTGACGGAGACCCATCGTCAGCGGTTGGGTATGCAACACGATGACGAGGAGGCAGTCAGGCAGCGTTTTCTATCGCTTAGCGACGCCGAGCTGGAGCGCGTGCTGTCAACGCGAGAACTCGAGTCGCTTCGGCAGGGCTATCGCGAACACGTCACAGATACTCATCTGCCAGACGTTGCCGCTCTGCCCGAGACTTTGCCTGCACTCTTTGCCAACGCCGCAGCTCGGGCGCGGACGGCAGGCTTCGACGGTATTGAGTTGCACTATGCGCACGCCTATACGATGGCCTCTTTTCTATCTGCTACCAATACCCGCAACGATGGCTATGGTGGCTGTCGTGAGCAACGGGTGCGACTTCCTGTGGAGGTATATCGAGCTGTGAGGGCCTCAGTCGGTGACGATTACGCAGTAGGGTGCCGTTTTCTCACTGATGAAATCATCGCGTCGGGCAGTGATCTTGATGATGCATGCTTTTTTGCCAAGGAGTTTGCTGGCGCAGGAATGGACTTTCTGAGTCTGTCTCGCGGTGGCAAATTCGACGATGCTAAGCAACCCAAAATCGGGTCCGCAGCCTATCCTTACACTGGTCAGAGTGGTTACGAGTGCATGCCAGCTTATCTGTCGGACAAACAGGGGCCTTGGGGCCGCAACGCAGAACCCGTGGGGTTGTTGCGACAAGCTGTCCGCGATGCGGGATTTACAACGCCCGTGGTATCGACTGGCGGGATCCATAGTTTTGACCAAGCGGAGCGCTTGCTCAATGACGGTAAGGCTGACGTTGTAGGGCTAGCGCGGCAGGCGCTGGCCGATCCGGATTGGTTCGAGAAAGTACGTCGCGGTCGCGGTGAAGAGGTTCTGCTCTGCCGATACAGCAATTACTGTGAGGGGCTTGATCAAAAGCACAAGCAAGTAACCTGCGAGCTGTGGGATCGCGAAGCGCTTGATGCGCCTGACGTCGTGCTGGCCTCCGATGGGAAACGACGTCTGACGGCGCCGAAATGGCTCCCTGAAGGTGCCTAAGCTGGCCGCATAGGGTTTCTGCTTTATCACCGAGGCCACGTGGCCGCTTTGTGGCGGGCCCGCGTATCACCCAAATGGGTATGGTGTAGTCATCAGGATTCATGCACGATGCTCGCCCTTTAGAGGCGGTCGGCGTGGCTACGTCCGCCGTACTTGGTTGTCTAGTCGATTCGGGTATGGTGGGCCGTAGACGTTCCGAAAAACGGCATTGGAGTAATGTGTATGAAGCCTGAGCTATCAGATCCCAGCCTGCTAAGGACGACGTCCTATGTGGCAGGGCGCTGGATGGCAGCCGCTGGCAATAGTCTTACCGCGACGAACCCAGCTACGGGAGCCGCCGTGGCCGAGGTGAGTATGGTCACTAGATCGGAGACCGAAGCGGCAATCTCTGCGGCCCATGAAGCAATGAGTGGTTGGAGAGATGTGCCCGCCAAAGCGCGGGCGCAGATCCTGCGGCGCTGGTTCGATCTCATGATGGCGCATCAGGAAGACCTCGCCATCATTATGACGACCGAGCAGGGGAAAGCGCTGGCCGAGAGCCGGGGCGAGGTCGCTTACGGGGCGGCCTTCATGGAGTGGTTCGGCGAGCAAGCTAAGCGTATTGACGGTGATGTGATCCCGGCTCCCTCGAGCGACAAGCGGGTCTTGTGTATCAAGCAGCCGGTTGGCGTTGTTGCTGCGATCACGCCCTGGAATTTCCCCAATGCCATGATTGCGCGCAAGGCCGCGCCGGCTTTGGCGGCAGGCTGCAGTATCGTGATCAAGCCCGCTTCAGAGACGCCCTTGTCGGCGCTGGCGATGGCGGAGCTGGCCGAGCGGGCGGGCGTGCCGGCAGGCGTACTCAATGTTGTCGTCGGTGCCTCTTCAGAGATCGGGCCGGCACTCACCGACAGCCCCTTGGTGCGAAAGCTGACCTTCACCGGTTCGACAGAGGTGGGGCGGCGATTGGAGCAGGCTTGCGCTGCGACGCTGAAACGCACCTCCATGGAGCTGGGCGGTAACGCGCCGTTCATTGTCTTTGATGACGCGGATATCGATGCGGCAGTGCAAGGTGCGCTGATCTCAAAGTACCGCAACAGCGGCCAAACCTGCGTCTGCACCAATCGGATTTTCGTACAAGACACCATCCATGATGTTTTTGTCGACAAGCTGGTGGCGGCCACCGCTGAGCTCAAAATGGGCAATGGTCTTGATGAAGGGGTGCAGCAGGGTCCGTTGGTCAATGAGAAGGCAGTTGAGGATGTGGATCGATTGGTGCGCTTGTCGACTGAGGCAGGGGCGCAGGTTGCGCTGGGCGGCATGCGCTCCGATTTGGGGCCCTGTTATTATCAACCCACCGTGCTGACCGGAATTACCTCGGACATGGCGGTTTTCCGAAATGAAATCTTCGGGCCTGTAGCGCCGGTGATGTCGTTTGCGGATGAGGCAGAAGCAATCGCCTTGGCCAACGACACGGAATTTGGTCTCGCTTCGTATTTTTACACCCGCGATATCGGTCGGGTTTGGCGGGTGTCCGAGGCCTTGGACTACGGCATGGTTGGCGTTAACGAGGGCATCATTTCCAACGAGATGGCGCCCTTCGGTGGCGTCAAGGCGTCGGGCTCAGGGCGAGAGGGTTCCAAGTACGGCATTGATGACTATCTCGAGATTAAATACATCCTGATGGGCGGCCTAGATCGGTAATGGTGAGATCTGGGACAGGGCTGAAACCCTTGCGCAACATAAATAGATTGTCAGGGAAGACGGGCGTATGGCGTCCGTTGCGGAAGGTGCGCTAATGACCATGGATGCAGGTGATTTTCGACAGGCGCTAGGGCAATTTGCGACCGGTGTTTGTCTGGTGACGGTAGACGATTCCGAGCTGGGGCCGCTGGCAACCACTGTGAACTCTTTCTCTTCGGTCTCTCTGGATCCGCCTCTGGTGCTGTGGAGTATCCAGAACTCCTCGGACCACCTGGCGGTGTACACGGAGTGCCAGCACTTCGGGATCAGTGTATTGAGCTCGGAGCAGGGTGAGGTTTCCAGCCAATACGCCCAGCGCGGCGGCCACGGTGCGCAAGCTGAACACTTCACAGCCGGGCCAAAGGGCGAGCCGAAGCTGATTGATGCCTTGGCGCATTTCACCTGTGCGGCCTACGCCGTCCATCCCGGCGGAGACCACCAAATCATCGTCGGAGAAGTCTTGCAGTTTGAATCAGTAGAGGCTGACCCCCTTATCTTCTACAGCGGGGGTTATCGGGCGTTGTCCTAATTGGGCTTGTTAGCGATCACATGCCATTCATAAAAGTATCGTGGTCGATCAAGCCGCTCTCTCTGACGGTGGTCAGTGCCCCGGCATAGGCAAGCAGCAAGTCAAGCGCGTAACGACTTCGGGTGGCAAAGATGTCGTGGAGTGGCGCATCATTTTGTGCGGTGTCGTCGTTACAGACGCATTTCACTTGACGAGCGATCAGTTGCTCAGGGATCCAGCAGAGTCGGTTATTTTTGTAACTACTCATCCGGAGTTCGGAGATCACGTAGGCGCCGCCTTCCCCCGCTGAGACCGCGCAGGGGAGAGCAGGTTTGTGAGAAAGCTCGCCGGTAGCGGCCCACAACAAGAAAAAATTCTTCAGCGCCGCGGGCACCATGCCGTGCCACTCGGGCGCAATCACAATGAACCCGTCGCAGGCGTCAAGCTGGGATTTGAGCGCCGGCATCATGGACCATTGGGGCCCATTGCTCCACAACTCCTCGTCCCACATCGGCAAGGGGGTTTTGCCGAGGTCCAGTGTCCACGTGCTGACTCCGTCCTCGGAAGAGAGCGCCTCGCTGAGAAACCGACCGACTTTTGCGCTCTCGGATTCGGTGCGATGGCTCCCGACGATGACGCCGATCTTCACGCTAGCGCTCAGGCAGCCAGGTTGTCGTTAAACAATGTCAGCGTTCGTTCTTTGGCCTGGCTCGCCGCCGTCGCGTCATAGGAGTCGCGCTGATCACAGTTGAAGCCATGATCAGCGGCATAGACATGCACTGGCAGGTCCGGCTGCTTTTCCTGGAAGGCGGCTACGGAGTCCATGGGGATGTGCGCATCCTGCTCACCAAAGTGCAGGATGATCGGGCAGGAGGGCGTCAGTT
>JAAEZV010000009.1:0-8278 GCA_018222695.1 Gammaproteobacteria bacterium | reverse complement strand
ACCGTAGTAGGCGGACGCCGCCGACACCTGATTCAGGTTGCAGCTCGACAGCCACGTCAGCAGACCGCCAAAGCAGTAACCCACGACGCCGACTTTTCCGTGATTCGCAGCGGTGTCAATGGTGGCTTGCAGATCTGCCAGGGTCTGGCTCATATCCAGCTTTTGAAAAGCGAGCTCGATACCGGCGGTCATATCGTCTTCGGTATAGCCCAGCTGCACGTCTCGCTCCAGACGGTCAAAAATCGCGGGGGCAATCGCATAAAAGCCCGCCTCGGCATAACCATCGACAACCGAACGAATGTGCGAGTTGACGCCAAAGATCTCCTGTATCACCACGACAGCGCCTTTTGCCGCGCCAGAGGGGCTCGCCTCATAGGCACCGAGGTCGAATCCATCGGCGCAGGTAATTGTCGTGTTAGGCATAGCTGTCTCCTCTGGGTGCCCCATACGGGCTGTTGGTGTCGAAGGCCGGTCATTGTGACCAAAGTCGACACTGAATGAAAACCCCATGGCAGTCGCGTTACCCAGAGCGGAGCAGCGGGTGTCGCCTCGCCACAGCAGTGCTCCGGTTTCCAAGATCTGGGTCAGCCCATACAATTGCTGACCCATGACATGGGAAGCGGCGAGTGAGCCCGCTTGCGCTGTCGAGCGCTGAGTCACTGCCCCTTCTTCACGTGTGAGAGCCTGAAAATGCCCGAGTCGAATACATTTATGTCGCCCGCAGAGCTCGCTTCACAGCTGGAGGGGTCTGACCTCAATGTTGTGGATGCCTCTTGGTATTTGCCTGCGGAGGGCCGCGATCCCAGGGCAGAGTTCCTCTCTAGCCGTGTTCCCGGCGCCCAATTCTTTGACATCGATAGCGTTGCTGATCTGGAGCACGCGTGCCCCCATATGCTCCCCAGTGAGCCGGTATTCACCCAATGTGTTCAGGCGCTTGGTATCGGCGCGAACAGCCGGGTGGTGGTCTATGACGGCAAGGGACTGTTTTCTGCCGCTCGCGCCTGGTGGATGTTCCGCGTATTTGGCCATGACAGGGTGCAGATTCTTGAGGGCGGACTGCCCGCCTGGATAGCTGCAGGTTATGACACGGAGCAGGGCGAGCCCACGGTGGCCAGGCCCGGTGAAGGGTTTGTCGCGGCGCATCAGCCGGCTTGGCTGGCCGATGTGGAAGGTGTTAAGGCTGCCCTGTCATCCGGTAGCCACATCGTGGTCGATGCGCGTTCCGCTTCCCGGTTTGCTGGCGAAGAAGCCGAGCCGCGGCCGGGCGTGCGCCCGGGTCATATCCCCGGCTCAACAAATTTGCACTACGCCCAGATCCTGAGCGGCGATCCTGCGGTCCTGAAACCACTCCCTGAGCTGGAGGCACTTTTTGGTGATGTCGGGGCTGTTCACGGTCAGCCGGTTGTGACGACGTGCGGGTCAGGCATTTCCGCCTGCTTGTTGGCGTTGGCCTTGCATGAGCTGGGGCGATCTCCCGTTGCGGTGTACGACGGATCTTGGGCCGAGTGGGGTGCTCGACCCGATTGTCCCGTCGAGAGGGGGTGAGAAGCATGGCGCTCTCTGTTATCGTGCGCCGCGTTAAATATCACGGTTAGCCCATGACCAACCTTTATCTCATTGGCAACTGGAAGCAGCACGGCAGCCGCGCCGCGATTCAGGCCTTCTCGGAACAGTGGTCCTTCGATCCCAATCCGCAGCTACGCATTGCCATCGCGCCTCCATTTCTGTATCTGCAGGCCCTGCGTGAGGCGTTACCTGATTGTCACGTGGCGGCACAGGATTGCTCGGTGCACGCGCAAGGCGCACACACCGGTGAGGTGTCCGCCGATATGTTGGTCGATCTCGGCTGCCAGTATGTGATCGTCGGTCATTCTGAGCGGCGGCAGTATCACGGTGAGACAGATGCACTGATCGCCGAGAAGTTGGCGGCGGCCCAGTCGGCGGGGGTGACCCCCATACTCTGCGTGGGCGAGCAGCAGGCTGCGCGGGAGGCTGGGAAGCAGGATGAGGTGGTGCGAGCGCAACTAAGATCGGCTCTGGCGACATCTCAACCGAATCTGCTGATTGCTTATGAGCCCGTGTGGGCCATCGGCACGGGTCTCACGGCAACGCCGGCTCAAGCGAATGACATGCACGACATGATCAGGCAAGAAGTCAGCTCGCTGCTCGGATCGTCACACGCCACCCCGATCCTTTACGGCGGCAGTGTGAATGCAGAGAATGCCGATGCGCTGTTTGCCTGCCCGCACGTTGATGGTGCATTGGTGGGCGGCGCTTCTCTGGAAGCCGCCTCCTTTATGGCCATTGCGCAATCCGCGTCTAATAACCTGAGTCACTAGAATGTCCATTGATCCCAATACGCCAGTTTTGCTGGGCGCAGGTCAGTTTACCGAGCGTCTTGATGACAACTTTGAGGGATTGATGCCAGAGGATCTGGCGGCCCGGGCCTGCGAAGCCGCCCTGGCCGATACCGGCGCAGCGGCGTCGCTAAGCACGCTAATCGATCGTCTCGCCTGCGTGCGAATGTTCGCCCACTCCGTACCGGATCCAATCGTTCCTGCTATCGCCCCTTTTGGACGGAGCAGCAGTCCCCCCCTGTCGATTCTTCGCCGACTCGCTTTGCCCAATGCCACGGCGATCTATTCGCGGGCTTGTGGTGACGAGCCCCAGCGGTTGGTCTTCGAGCTGGGCAACGCGCTGGCGCGAGGTGAAATCAACGGCGCGATCATCTGCGGTGCTGAGGCGCTGGCCACTTCACGCCAGCTACAGCGACAGGGTCTGTCGGCGGACTGGAGTGACGAGCCGGAGGGAGAAACCGACGATCGCGGCGCGTGTATCGATCTGTTGTTCGATGCTGAGCTCAATCGGCACGGTGCTTGGAATCCCGTCGATATCTATCCGATACAAGAGCAGGTGCGGCGGAGTGAGCTGGGCCTCAGTAAATCGGCTTATCGGGCGCGGCTGGCAGAACTGATGGCGCGCTTTAACAGTGTGGCGGCGGCGAATCCATATGCCATGTTTAGTGAGCTGATGACGGCTGCCGAAATAGGCGAGGAGTCGAGTAAAAACCGCCTGATGGGTGACCCGCACCTGAAATCGATGGTGGCCAAAGATGGCGTGAATCAGGCCTCGGCATTGGTGCTTACCCGCTGGGAGACGGCGCAGGCTCTCGGTGTCGCGGATCGCGCTATTTTTCTCCACGGCCACGCTACGGGGTCTGAGCCTCAGGTACTCAACCGAAACTCTCTGGGGCAGTCAGAGTCTATGGCGGTGGCGTACCGCAACGCTTTGGCGGGTGCCGGTATTGAAGCTGAGCAGATTGGCGCGGCCGACCTCTATTCCTGCTTCCCTATTGCTGTTTGGGTAGCGATGGATGTGTTGGGTATGACGCTTGATGACCCGCGACCCTTGACCCTGACCGGAGGGCTGCCGTTTTTTGGCGGGCCGGGTAACAACTACTCGACCCATGGCATTGCCGAGATGGTGCATTGGTTGAGGGCACAGCCCGAGCCTTCATATGGTGTGGTCGGTGCCAATGGCGGTTATCTTTCTAAGCATGCGGTGGGCGTTTATGCCAACATTCCCGCCGAATTTCCTGAAGCGGTCCCGGAGTTCAAGGCCGCTGAGGTTGTCGAGGTTGTCTCTGACCCGGAACCGGATGGAGTGATAGAGAGCTATACCTTTCAGCCGCAGAAAGGATCCGCAAGGGCGGTTGTTGTCGGCCGGCAAGTGTCCGACGGGCGCCGTTGGGTAGGGGTAGCTGACCCGGAGGATGCCGAATTGCTTGCGTGGTTCGAAAAGGCAGACCCACTCGGTGAACAGATTGTGGTGTCCGCAGGCGAGCGCAATATTGTGCGCCGACGGGCTCAATGAAAAGAACTTAATTTAAGAGAGTAATAGGAGTTAACACATGGATATCAACGGAAAAGTAGCAGTGGTTACCGGTGGTGCCTCAGGCATTGGTCAGGCGGTGACACGCCGAATCGCCGCGGCCGGCGGCAAGGTGGTCATTTTTGACCTGAACGAGGATGCGGGGCAGGCGATGGTCGCTGAGCTTGGTGCCGACAATTGCGTCTTCGCCAAGGTAAATGTCGTAGACGAGGACTCCGCAAAGGCTGGTATTGAGGCTGCCGTGGGCGCATTCGGCACGATTCATATCAACGTGAACTGTGCCGGTATTGGTAACGCGGCAAAAACCCTTGGCCGGGACGGGCCATTTCCCATGGATGTCTGGAGCAAAGTGATTGCGGTAAACCTGACAGGGACCTTCAACGTGCTGCGGTTATGCGCAGAAGTCATGGCGAAGCATGATCCCGTCAACGATGACGGTTCGCGCGGGGTGATCATCAACACCGCCTCAGTAGCTGCCTATGAAGGGCAGATGGGCCAGGCCGCCTATAGCGCCAGTAAGGGCGGTATTGTTGGCATGACGGTGCCAATAGCCCGGGATCTCTCAACCGTAGGTATCCGGGTGAATACGATTGTTCCCGGTCTGATCAACACGCCGTTGTTCAATGGTCTGACTCCAGAGTTCGTCGAGTCACTGTCGCAGTCAGTGTTGTATCCGAAGCGCCTGGGCCGCCCAGAAGAAATCGCGCAGCTGGCGACGTCTATCATCGACAACGATTACATTAACGGTGAGTGCATCCGTATGGATGGTGGCATTCGCATGCAGCCCCGATAACAGGAGCAAAGAATATGAGTGAAGAAGCAACGGTACTGACTGACGAGGCGGACGGCGTTCTCGTCATCACCATCAATCGTCCAGAGGCGAAAAATGCGGTCAACTTGTCGGTCGCGCAGGGTGTCGCAGCGGCGCTTGAGCGATTGGACAGTGATGATTCATTGCGGGTCGGCGTGCTGACCGGTGCTGGCGGCACTTTCTGTGCCGGGATGGATCTGAAGGCCTTTGTCTCGGGAGAGTTCCCGCAGATTGAGGGTCGCGGATTCGGCGGTATGACCGAGCGTTCAGCTGATAAGCCTCTGATTGCGGCGGTAGAGGGCTACGCCCTGGCCGGTGGCTGTGAGCTCGCGATCGCCTGCGATCTGATCGTGGCCGCAGAGAACGCCAAGTTTGGTATTCCGGAGGTCAAGCGGGGTTTGGTTGCGGCAGCCGGTGGTCTGGTCAGGCTGCCCTCTCAAATCCCCTACCGGGTGGCGATGGAGCTCGCGCTGACCGGCGAATTCATGGGCGCGGATCGTGCCATGGCAATGGGGCTGATCAACGAATTGACCGAGCCCGGCTCTGCCCTGGACACGGCGAAAGCACTGGCTCAACGGATCGCCGAGAACGGCCCGCTGGCCGTCAAGGTCAGTAAAGCCATTATTAAGGCCTCTCGAGACTGGAGCGACGATGAAGCGTGGACCAGCCAGAACGCGCTGACGCAGCCGGTGTTCACCAGTGAGGACGCGATTGAGGGTGCCACCGCCTTTGCCGAGAAGCGCAAGCCGGAGTGGAAGGGACGCTAGTGGTTGCATTCAACCACTGATCTCGTCACTCTGAGTGAAACGAGGCGTCACACTGAACGCACAGGGGGCGGCGGTATGAGTAGCGAAGACCTCAATGTCATCCGCAAGATGCTGGCGCACGACCTGATGCAGGTATACGTGCGCCTGTTCTTGTTGCTGACTGTCGTTTGGTTCTCGGTGGAGGTCTTTGCGCCGTTCCTGGCGCTGGCGTTGTGGTCGCTGATTCTCGCTGTGTCGCTCTATCCTTTGAACCACTGGCTGGCAGTGCGTTTGCATCTGAGTGAAGGCAAAGCGGCGGTCATTTTTATCTGCATTGCTTTTCTCATTATCGGTATCCCCGCAGGGCTCTTGGGCGCGTCCATGGCGCAGCACATGGGAGAGTGGGTGATGGCGCTCAGTGAGCAAGGGTTTACTGTCCCCGAGGCGGACCCCGCTGTCGCTGAATGGCCGGTCATTGGGGCGCCGCTTTATGATTTGTGGCACCGGGCCCACGAAGATCTGGTCTCGGCCGCGCAGATGATTCAACCGCAGTTGATCGCGGGTGGGCGCTTCCTGCTCGCTGCCGCCGGTAATACGCTACTGGCGCTGGTGCTGTTTTTTATTGCGCTGCTGATTGCCGGCTTCATGATGGCCAATGCGACGCCGGGTGGCCAGCAAATGCGGCGGTTGCTCATGACGTTTAGTGACCCGGCGCGGGGCGAAGAGATCCATGAACTCGTGGTTGCCACGATTCGCTCGGTATCCAACGGCGTCGTCGGCGTAGCCGTTCTGCAGGCTTTGGCGCTGGGAGTGGGTTTTCTCGTGCTGGATGTGCCGGCGGCGGGTGTACTGGCGCTGCTCGTGCTGTTTTTAGGCGTGCTTCAATTGCCATCCTCGCTGGTGGTGTTCCCCGTATTGGCCTGGTTATGGCTGGTGGCCGACGGATCCACGGTGATTCATGTACTGGGAACCATCTATCTGTTTGCCGCGGGTGTGGCTGACGGGCTGCTGAAGCCAATATTGCTCGGTCGAGGTGTCGAAACCCCTATGCCGGTCGTGCTTGTGGGTGCATTAGGCGGAATGGCGGCAGAAGGTTTGATTGGTTTATTTGTCGGCGCGGTCATGCTCTCGGTGAGCTACAAGCTGCTGATGGTCTGGGTTGATCACAGCGTCGCCGACTTCGATGTGGACGAGGCGCCCCCCGCGAGTCCGGATCCCTAATGCCACGCTGGTCGCAGCACTGCTGTGGTCCGCGCCTTTCTGCAGATCGTATCTGATCACACATGATTGAGTTCACCATCACACCATGAAAAATGATGTCTTAAGCCGCCTATTGGTCCTCTTAGGGGTGCTGTGCTGCGCCGCGTGCACGATGCCCGACCCGGAACCCGGGAGCGGCATGTCAGTGAGTACTTCGAGCGGTGTGGTGTCCGCTGAATCGGGGCCGGAGGGATCGTTGGTCTTCCGCGATATTCCCTTTGCCCAACCACCCGAAGGAGCCGGCCGGTGGGCTGCCCCCGGAAGGCTTGAGACCCCCGAGCAGGTCATTTCATCCAAACCGGAACCGGTGATGTGCCCTCAGCCGCAGAGCATGGCATCCGGTAGCGCAGAGGGGGAATACCTCGGCTCGGAGGACTGCCTTTATCTGGATATTTACGCGCCAGGAGAGGCAGCGGCTTCAGACCTGCCGGTCATGCTGTGGATTCATGGCGGGAGCAACGTGACAGGGCATAAGGGCACCTATGATTTTTCGCGCTTTGCAGCGCGGGAGCAGGTGGTCGTGGTGGTCATTAATTATCGACTCGGTCCGTTTGGCTGGTTTGTGCACCCTGCCCTGAATGGCGCTGATTTGAAAACCTCACCGCTGGCCAATTTCGGCACACTGGATATGGTGGAAGCGCTTCGCTGGACTCAGCGCAATATCACTCTGTTTGGGGGCGATCGCGATAACGTCACGATCTTTGGTGAGAGCGCGGGAGGACGCAACGTCTTCAGCCTGCTGGCCTCACCTGCCTCCGAGGGGTTGTTTCATCGCGCCATCGCCCAGTCCGGACATGTGCGCAGCCTGACGGCCAGTGAGGCCCATAACGCCGAGCGCGAGTTTCCTATGGTCGACCGGGGCAGTTGGGAAGTGGTTCGGGAGTTGGGTTTGACTAACGCGCAGGTTGATGCCGAGACGCTGCGTGCTGTCTCCATGGATGATTTACTGGCTGCCTATTTCGAGCTGGAAGAGGATCACATTCAGCCCGCCGTCATTCGCGACGATGTCGTGATCCCGCAAGAGGGGGTGCTGGCCGCACTGGCCGATCCCCGATACGCCAAAAACGTACCGGTCCTGGCGGGCACAACGCGGGATGAAGTGACCTTGTGGCTAGGTTTGAGCCGTTACTTTGTTGATGTCAGTTATCCGCTGTCCAAGGCCTTGCCTGCGAAGCTCCGCATCAAGGACCCGGCGCTTTATTCTTTCTGGGTCGATATGCGATCGCGCGGCTGGAAACTGGGCGCTGTGGATGATCCCCTGTCGGGTATGCATGAGGCAGGTTATACCGACTTGTATGCCTATCGGTATGACTGGGACGAGCAACCTGACAACTACTTCGTGCCATTCTCCGAGATCCTGGGTGCGGCGCACGCCAGTGAGATCGCTTTCATTATGGGTGCGCCCATGTACGGCGACATTGGCGATTACATGTATCCCGATACCGACTCAGCCGCGGAGATGACCGAGGTCATGATGACCGCATGGGGTGCGTTTGCGAGAGACGGTACCCCGCGTCTACCCGATGGCAGAGACTGGCCTCGTTACGATCCGGCAACACCTGCTTTTATG
>JAAEZV010000325.1 GCA_018222695.1 Gammaproteobacteria bacterium | reverse complement strand
CTCATCTACTACACCGGACTCTCGCAGGGCGTGTGCTCAAATGATCTGGGATTGGATCGCGGCCGGCTTGGGGATACACATTTGGTGCGGTTTGAGCGCGTGGGCAGCAAGGTATTACTCAAAGCCCTCAATACCCGCTACGTGGCGCGCAGCGAGAGCACTGCTGAACGCGCAGCCGTCGAGGAAGCGTTTGCCCAGTCTGTGCTGTGGGGGTTCGAGGTTGCTGCGGAAGGCGATGGGCAACTGATTATTGATCTGACCGAGTTCGTGCAGCGCGATGCGATGGCGCTGGGGCGGTGGCTTAAGATGCAGGGCGAGGGGACCTATCGCGTCGAGCCCTCCCGCTCGGTGGTTCATCTGCCCAGAACCCGAAGCTTTCCCGACAATACCGAGGTCGATGCGTTACTGACCTATACCGGTGAGCCGCAGGGCAAGTTACTCGCCACGGTTGTGCCCGATGCGTCGGCGGTGACGGTGCATAGTCATCACTCCTTTGTCCGCCTGCCCGATGACGGCTACGAGCCGATCGCCTACGACCCGCGCGCCGGCTTTATTGAGGATGGCGAAGCCACGCTGGTCTACGACTACGCCTCGCCCATCGAGGCGCCGATCAAAAGCGCGTACGCGCGCAGGCATCGATTGAAGAAAGTGGACCCCGCAGCGCCCTTGAGTCCTGCGGTTGAGCCTATCGTTTATTACGTTGATCCCGGGGTCCCCGAACCCATTCGCAGTGCGCTGATTGAGGGCGCCAGCTGGTGGAACCAGGCGTTTGAGGCGGCGGGGTATCAGGATGCCTTTCAGGTGCGGCTACTGCCGGAGGGCGCTGACCCGATGGACGTGCGCTACAACGTGATTCAGTGGGTCCATCGGTCTACCCGCGGCTGGTCCTATGGCGCCAGCATTCGTGACCCGCGCACCGAGGAGATCATTAAAGGCCACGTGACGCTGGGTTCATTAAGAGTCCGGCAGGATTACTTGATCGCAGAGGGCCTACTGGCCCCCTACGACGACGATCCTCAAGTCGATAGGTTGAAGGCCTTTGCGTTGGCGCGTATTCGACAGCTATCGGCCCATGAAGTGGGGCACACCCTCGGCCTCGCGCATAACTTTGCCGCCAGTACTCAAGATCGCGCGTCTGTTATGGATTACCCCCATCCCCTGGTCACCGTTGATGCGAACGGCGAGATCGATGTCACCGATGCCTACGATGAAGGCATTGGCGATTGGGATAAACGCGCCGTTATTTGGGGCTACCAGGATTTTCCACCCGAAGCCGATAGCGATGCGGGCAGAGCAGCGATCATGGCCGATACCCTGGCCGCGGGCTACGAGTTTGTGGCGGACGAGCACGCGCGGGGCAGCCAGCGGTCAGAGGCGGGCCCTGCCCATCCGCTGGGCAGTCTGTGGGACAACGGCAGCGACCCGGTTGCCGAATTAAATCGCGTCATGGCGGTGCGCGCCGCCGCGTTGGCGGGTTTTTCGGAGCAGGTGATACAAGTGGGTGAGCCCATGGCGCACCTTGAGGATGTCCTCGTGCCCACCTACCTGATGCATCGGTATCAGGTTCAGGCAGCCGCCACCAAGCTGGGGGGGCAGCACTTCACCTATGCGATGCGGGGCGATGGGCAGCGTACGTCGCAGCCGGTGGCGGCCGCGGCCCAGCGAACAGCGCTCGCCAGCATGCTGGATACCGTCTCGCCCGACACGCTGATATTGCCAACCGAGCTGGTTCTATCGATCCCCCCAAGGCCGCCGCAATCCGGGGTGAGTAGAGAGCTTTTCCCCCGGGAGACAGGCTATGTGTTTGATCCCGCTGCGGCCGCCGCCACCGCGGCGCAGCTGACAGTGGGCGAGCTATTGGACCCCCGGCGCGCCGCCCGATTGAACAACCAAACAATGGTCTCAGAAACGCTGCCTGACTTTGCCGAGGTGCTACGCGAGGGTAGGGAGCACCTGTGGGCTGCGCCGAGCGACGGCGCTCGCGGCATTGTTGAGCGCCGCGTACAGGTGATCTGGGTGAATGAACTGGGTGCACTGGTGAGCAACGAGAACGCCGCCGCGCAGGTGCGTGCCGACGCCATGCTGTCGCTGACTGAGATTGCGGAGGACGCCCAAAAACAGGTGCGCTCCAGAGATTCAGGCTGGCGCGCCCATGGCCTGCTGATTGAGCACCTGATTCAGGGATTCGTTGCCAGCGACCGGCCGATACAGGTCGCGCCGGTCAAGGTGCCACCGGGATCGCCGATCTGAGGCCTTCAATGACTTGCAAGCTGTGGGGCGTCTTTAGTTGTCTTTTTGTTCGGCTCACGCCGCTTTCGCCTAGTGCTGCTTCCTGCTAAAACAGCGGGTCGCTATCAAAAGAGTTTTTCCGCCATGTCGCGTTTTCTGATTTCGTTCTTCGGTTCATTGGCCTTGATTGGCTCGGGAGGGGTGTTTGCAGAGAGCGACACCGCAACGCTGGAGTCGGTCATCGCAAAGTACCGCGCAGATGTGTTGCTGGCTTCGGGTGGCAGTGTCGAAACCAGCCCGTTGTTCATGAGTCAGGCGGAGCGGCGAATCGCTTTTGCGCATTTTGATGTGCTGTTCCCCACGCGGGTGATCCGAAGTAGC
>JAAEZV010000324.1 GCA_018222695.1 Gammaproteobacteria bacterium | reverse complement strand
GGTGGGATGGTATTCCTCTATTGCCGCGGCCGGCGAGGCGATGGCGGGCGAGACGCATCGCACCACACCCAATCCCGATGTGAGCGAGCGCTACCAAGCGCTCTACAAGGGTCAGTATCGTCCCCTGTATGGCAAGCTGAAATCGTTGTTCGAGAGACAACTGAGTGTTCAGTAGCGCCTGACTACTCATTCTTAATTGACCAATGCTGGGAGCCCGTTGCACCCGGCGCTCGCCACGCGCATCGGATGGATATCGCCTATCATGCAACGCTCAAAAGCTAATGGATGCGCCCGGGCATGATGTTTTATCACTACCTGTCAGTAGCGATTTTGAGTGTCTGTCTATTGGGGTGCGCTGGTCACTCAATGAATGCGAAAGATGACAACGCTGGCGCTTCTGCGTCACTCGGCGGCGGTGGACGCCCGGATGCCGTCAACTGGAGTCGTAGCGCTGTGTATGGTCGCAATGGCATGGCAGCCACCGCGCATCCCCTCGCGTCACAAATTGCCATAGACATACTCAAGCAGGGCGGGTCTGCCCTCGATGGTGCGATTGCGGCCAATGCAGCCCTTGGCTTAATGGAGCCCACGGGAAACGGTATTGGCGGCGACATCTTTTTCATTATCTGGGACCCCAGCGCTGAGCAGCTTTACGGGTACAACGGTTCTGGTCGTGCGCCGCTGGGCCGATCATTGGCTGAGCTAAAAACCCAAATTACGGCGTTGCGCGAGAGCGGTGTCATGCCCGATGAGATGCGTGGCATGCCGCAGCGGGGGTCAATACCTGTGACGGTGCCCGGAACGGTAGACGGCTGGTTCGCTGCCCACGAACGGTTCGGTAAGTTGCCTATGTCCGATGTGTTGGCGCCGACGGTGCGCTACGCCCGTGAGGGTTTTGCTATCACGCCTGTCATTGCCTACTACTTTGGGCGCAACCTTGCTGCGTTTAAGGAGCAGGAAGCGCTCATCGAAGAGCTCGATAACGCCGCCGCCATTTGGTTCCCCGACGGCACAAGCCCGCAGACGGGTGACGTCTTTCGCAACCCGGATCTTGCCAGCACCCTGGAGCTGCTGGGCGAGGAGGGCCGCGCCGCGTTTTACGAGGGTGAGCTTGCCGAGGCGATGGACGCCTACTTTAGGCGGATCGGCGCGGACATGCGCCTAGCGGATCTCGTAGCCCACGAGGGTGAGTGGGTCTCGCCGGGGAGCGTTCGCTACCACGGTTACGACGTTTACGAATTGCCCCCTAATGGACAGGGCTTCGCGGCGCTGCAGATGCTCAATATCCTGAAGCAGATAGATTTACGAGACTACCCTCGGGGTTCGGCGGAGGCGCTCCATTACATGGTGGAGGCCAAGCGTTTGGCCTTTGAGGACGTGGCCCGCTATTACGCCGATCCGGCCTTCGCGGATATGCCTGTCCAGTCGCTGTTATCAGAGGCCTACGGCAAGGAGCGGTTTGCGCTGATTGACCCCGAGCGTGCGACCCCTGAATTTGGGCCGGGCGAACCTATGTTGGAGGAGGAGGGCGATACGACCTATCTGACTGTCGCTGATGCTGACGGCATGATGGTGTCGCTGATTCAGTCGAACTACCGCGGCATGGGTACGGGGCTTGTGCCCGACGGCCTCGGTTTTATGTTGCAGAACCGGGGCGAGCTTTTTTCTCTGGATGAGGGTCATCCCAATGTCTATGCCCCGGGCAAGCGACCGTTTCACACCATCATCCCCGCGTTTGTCATGAAGGATGGTGAGCCGTTTATGAGCTTCGGCTTGATGGGCGGCGCGATGCAGCCGCAAGGGCATGTGCAAGTGCTGGTGAATATTATCGACTTCGGGATGGACGTGCAGACCGCGGGTGACGCGGCGCGCTTCAATCACGACGGCGGGCGCCAGCCCACAGGTGTAGATGAAGATCTTCTGGGGACGCTGTTGGTTGAGCCGGGCGTGCCGGCCGAGGCTGTCGAGCAGCTCAGGGCAATGGGGCATCGTGTCGAGGTGGATGGCACTGGCGCGCCCTTCGGCGGTTATCAGGCCATTATGCGGCTACCCGATGGTGTCTACGTGGGTGCCACCGAAATGCGCAAGGATGGCACGGTGGTGGCTTGGTAACGCTAGCTCTGGGGCGTTGATTGCGACACCAACTGCTCTTCAGTCGGCAAGACATCAAAATCGCCGCGGTGCTGACTAAACAGATTCTCCGGACTGACCGATTCATGCTGGGCCATATCGTCATCTGGGTCTGAATAGAAGCCCAGCACATAGCCGCCTTTGGCATAGCCGATCAGTGCGCGGAGTTCCTGAGAGAGATGCTGTGCGTGCTCCGGGGGGCAAGACAGATACTGATTCTCTTCCTGACGGAGCCAATTCAGCGTGTAGTGTAAGAAGACGCCCACCCGTGTTTCATGCTCAGTGGCATTGGCGCCTCCGCCATGCAGCACAGTACCGTTGTAGCAAAGCACCGAGCCCGCCGACATTTCGGCGTAGGCAATCTCATCGGGTTCCGGTTGACGCTTTTTTTCCCAACGGTGAGAGCCGACCACGACCTGCGTGGCGCCGTTCTCCCGCGTAAAGGGTGTGAGTGCCCAGATGGTGCTGAACAGTGGTTCG
>JAAEZV010000323.1:1367-2610 GCA_018222695.1 Gammaproteobacteria bacterium | reverse complement strand
TCATAGCGCTGATCCAGCGCCCTTATCCAGTTCCGCTCCTTGGTGGTCACACCACCCATCAACGCAAGCGCTTGATCTATTGCCGCTCGGGCGCTGGCCCGCTCAGCGGGGGCCATGATCGCCTTGCCGTTACTCGTGACATTGATATTTGGCCCGGTCGCCAGCGCCTCACCCCAGAAGCACATGGCACAGGTCGGATCCAAGGTTTGCGCGGCGCGGAAACTGCGAATGGATTCCGCGTGGTTAAACCCAAACGCCAGCACCATGCCCTGATCAAAGTAACGCTGTGCATCGGGGTCAGCGGTTGTGATCGGCATGTGGTAGTCGCCCATGCCCTCGAACAGCGGCGCCCCTGCGCGCTGCGCCAAGCTTTGCGCAGGCTCTGCCTCCGACTGCACATCGGCTGCACCGCCGCACCCCACCAAGGCCAAGGACCCCAAGATACCCAGTAACTCTATTCGCTTACACGCCTTAAACATGAGCCAGCCCCCGAAGAAAATACTCACCCTACACATGCCTGTGGTTACTGACCACCCGCCGTCCGCTCACCGATCGTCACGCTCCGCGCATCCGACACCAGCGCATCAACGTGACTGGAGGTGAGCGTCTTTAAAAACGCCACTAGTGCGTCTTGATCGGACTGCGTTAACTGAACGGATTGGGTTCGGGGATCCTGAGTCGGATCCCCCCCACCGCCCTCAGCATAGAAAGCGACCACCGCTTCGAGTGTGGCGATCGAGCCATCATGCATGTAGGGGCCGGTGAGCGCGACATTGCGCAGGCTGGGGGTCCGATACCGCCATTTATCCGCTTCACGACCGGTGACTTCGTAGCGGCCATCGTCGGTGAACGTTTCGGTTTCAGCGTCGACCGTTGGCACCACAAAAATCCCGGGAGCCAGTTGAACTGAGGGGGGCCGTAGCGCCCGCCCCGCGCGAAGATATCCGGTTCCCGTGTTGTGAAACTGACCATCTGTAAACAGCGCCGACGAATCGTTAATGCGATGACACGCGGCACAGCCTTTGTCCTGAAAAACGGCGAAGCCCCGAGCCGCCAGCGCCGGATAACCCTCAGCACCCGATCCTTTCTGAATGGGCAATTCCTCGCCCCCGAAGTACCACCGATCAAACGGTGAGTCTCCAGACAGCAACGCGCGCTGATAGGCGGCCAGGGCCCGTCCTAGCGTGCTCTGGGTGAGACCCTCCTCGAAGATCTCCGCGAACTGCTTACTATAAAAATCGTA
>JAAEZV010000323.1:0-1357 GCA_018222695.1 Gammaproteobacteria bacterium | reverse complement strand
ATAAAAAGCGTTTGAGGCCAGCTTTACCAACACCGCTTCGCGAGAATCGTTCGCCATCTCGTTATTAGCGAGTAGTGGCGACCAGATCTGCGTCTCAAGCGACTGCTCCCGCCCGTCGAGGAAAAGGGCCTTAGCGAAAGCCACGTTATAGAGCGACGGCACGTTGCGCCGCACGCCTTTACCGAG
The DNA here is from genome assembly GCA_018222695.1 of Gammaproteobacteria bacterium. Classification (GTDB taxonomy): domain Bacteria; phylum Pseudomonadota; class Gammaproteobacteria; order Pseudomonadales; family Halieaceae; genus Luminiphilus. Next base: position 1,171 of record JAAEZV010000323.1, on the reverse strand, counting down.
ATGACCCACAGGCGTAGCCAACTCGTTCTGAGTAAAGCCCTGTTCAGGGATGTGGCACATGGCACAAGACAGCGTCTCGTTTTTGGACAGTCGCCGGTCGAAGAAAAGTTGCCGTCCCAAATCGATTTCCGCGGGAGCTAACTGACTGGTCAGTGTGGGCAGGCCAAGCGGCGGGGTCACGCTCAACTCGTAGAGCGGCTGCCGCTTTCCGAGCGTCTGTATCACCACCTTTGAGTCGGTGACATAAGACACCGTCTCATAACCCACCCGCGAGTCCGCCAAGCCCACCTTATGGACCCCATCAGTCACAGGGGTGTCGGTGGCCGCAAAAATAGCGGCTAGCGGAAAGCAAAACACAAAAATGCCGCTCAAACACAGCGCTGCCCCCCGTTTTACCGGGGTCTGAAAACGATTCGCAGGCTTGGCTGAAGGTGATAGCATCGTGCCAATTGTGGCAGAAAACATTGGAGACAATGATGATAATAAGAGGATTTTTCTCGGCACTGATTGCCTTGGCTGTACTGGTACAACCGACGTCGGCAGACGAAACCTGCATGTCTCCATATATGGCCAAGATCGTGGGCCAGGAAGACTATGTGTACATCTGGACCCTGGGCCTTGAGGGCGTTGGCGACGGTGAGGACAAACTCGTCACCGTAGACGTTAACCCGGACTCCGAGACCTATGCGCAGGTCATCCACTCCATCTCCATGGGTGGCCGCCACGAAGCGCACCACTCGGGCCTGACCGATGACCGCCGCTACCTGTGGGCCTCGGGCCTGGACACCAGCAAAATCTTCATCTTCGATGTCCACACAAATCCTGCAGCGCCCAAGCTGCACCGCACCATTGACGACTTCGTCGAGAAGACCGGCGGCGTTGTCGGGCCCCACACCAACTATGCGCTGCCCGGACGCATGCTGATCACCGGTTTGTCCAATAACCGCGACCACGGCGGCCGCACCGGCATGGCGGAGTACACCAACGGCGGCGACTTCATCACCAGCGTCTGGATGCCCACCGATGACAACCTGCAGGGCGCCGAAAAGACCGGCAGCTTCGCCGATGGCTACGGCTACGACGCGCGTGCATTGCCGCGCCGAAATGTGTTGGTGACGTCTTCGTTTACCGGCTGGAACAACTACATGATGAATCTTGGCAAGATGATGGG
>JAAEZV010000322.1 GCA_018222695.1 Gammaproteobacteria bacterium | reverse complement strand
GCGCGGTAGCAGCAATTGCGTCGGCTACGCCATCTTCAAGGTTACTTTTCGACATCAAAGTTCTCTCCGGTCGCCTCAAGTGAGGGATCGCACTAGGATTAAAGGGCGTCTCTTGACTCCACACCCTTGCGGGCGGCGCGATTGTAACGGTTATCGCGCCCGTTTCTCCAGTCGTTGTGAGTACATTTTGCGCATTCACCGGGCAATGAATGGACTGTGTCAAAATAGACCTGCAGGGAGGATTTCTACCCAGCCGATAGCCACGGCATTCATCTTCTTCGTCGCCACCAAAACGAGACTGGATGATTCATGGAAACAGGCATCACCTTTACCTTTGCGGCCATTTTTCTTGGTGCGGCAGTGCTGTCATCGATAGCCCTCTATGCCCGGCAACCCATCATCATTGCCTACATTGCGCTTGGTATGGCGCTGGGCCCCTTCGGCTTGGGCGTGGTATCCGACATGGAACTGGTCTCTGGCGCCGGCCACGTCGGCATTATTTTTCTCCTGTTTTTACTCGGGCTCGACATGAAGCCGATCGCCCTGTGGAACAGTCTGCGCCAATCAACTCTAGTCGCCTTGATCAGCGCGGCAGTCTTTGCTGCAGCAGGCTACGGTTTGAGCCGTCTGTTTGGATTCAGCGGAATGGATGCTCTACTGATCAGCGCGGCGCTGGTATTCTCGTCGACGATCATTGGTATCAAGCTGTTACCGACCACGGTGCTGCATCATCGTCACCTCGGTGAGCTCATGATCGCCCTGCTCCTGTTTCAGGATCTGCTCGCCATCATTGTTTTGGTCATGATCGAAAGCGCGGGCGCAGAGACATCTGGCATGGGGGCCCTTTTACGGCCGTTACTGACGCTCCCCCTACTCGGAGCTGTCAGCTGGCTGAGTGTCCGAGCGGTTTTGCTACCGCTCATCAAGCGTTTTGATCGCTATCACGAGTATATCTTTCTGTTGTCGATCGGATGGTGCCTTGGCATGGCGGAACTGGCCATTTGGATGGGGCTATCTGCTGAGATTGGCGCCTTTATCGCGGGCATCAGTATCGCCAGTAGCCCCATCGCTCAGTACATCGCCATCAGCTTGAAGCCGTTGCGAGATTTCTTTCTTGTGGTCTTTTTCTTTTCTGTGGGAAGCGGTCTCGACATGACTCTGCTCCCGCAGGTGGCTCTCCCCGCGGTCGTCATCGCGGCCTTGTTCCTGGCGCTCAAGCCCGCCGTGTTCCACCTGCTGGTCCGCGGCGTGTTTGACGAACCTAAACTCAGCTGGAATCTAGGTCTGCGGCTAGGCCAGTGTAGTGAGTTCGCCCTGCTCATTGCATTCTTGGGGCTGTCAAAGGGCCTGCTTGGAGGCCCAGCGGCGACGCTCATTCAGGCGGTCACCGTCATAACGCTGCTGGTGTCGTCCTATCTGGTGGTACTTGCACTGCCCAACCCGATTGCGATCAGGGAGTCACTGCGCCGCGACTGATTCAGCTACGAGTGCTGTCTCGGTTGTGAGGAATGAGAAGCCGCCGACAGGCGTCGGCGGCGTAGAGGTCGTGACTAGATCGCAGCTTCCAGCTCGGGCAACGCCTCAAAGAGATCCGCTACAAGGCCGTAGTCGGCCACCTGGAAGATCGGTGCGTCCTCGTCCTTGTTGATTGCCACGATAACCTTGCTGTCCTTCATGCCGGCAAGGTGCTGAATGGCACCTGAAATACCCACAGCGATGTACAGATCCGGGGCCACAATTTTGCCGGTCTGGCCTACCTGATAATCGTTGGGCACAAAGCCTGCATCAACGGCCGCTCGAGAGGCGCCGATTGCTGCATTCAGCTTGTCAGCGATACCTTCCAGCAGACTGAAGTTATCACCGTTCTGCATGCCACGACCGCCTGAAATCACGACTGACGCTGATGTCAGTTCGGGGCGATCGGAAACAGCCACTTCCTCGCGGATAAATTGTGAGACGCCAGCATCATGCGCCGCGGAGCACGCCTCTACCGTCGCGCTGCCGCCCTCGGCCGGCACCGCATCAAAAGCAGTGGTCCGGACAGTGATTACCTTTTTAGGATCTGCCGACTGCACGGTCGCGATGACATTGCCCGCATAGATGGGCCTCGTGAAGGTGTCAGCACTCTCAACGGAGAGAATGTCGGAGATTTGACCGACGTCGAGCAGCGCCGCCACGCGCGGCATAATGTTTTTGCCGTTCGCCGTGGAAGGAGCCAGAAGGTTGTCATAGTCAGCACCTAATTCTGCGACCAATAGACTCACGTTTTCAGCCAACTGATGTTCATAGGCGGCGTTATCCGCACAAATCACCTTGGCAACGCCCGGCACCTGCGCTGCCGCGTCAGCAGCGGCGCCACAACCGGCCCCTGCTACCAGAATGTCTATGTCCCCACCAAGCTCACCGGCTGCCGCAACCGCATTGAGCGTGGCCGCCTTCAAAGATGCGTTGTCGTGCTCTGCAATAACCAATGTTTTCATCAGATCACCTTTGCTTCGTTTTTCAGTTTGTCGACTAGCTGCGAGACATCCTCTACTTTGATGCCCGCTGCTCGCTCGGGAGGAGGCGCCACACCCACTTGCGTGACGTGCGATTGCACAGCTACTGAGAGC
>JAAEZV010000321.1 GCA_018222695.1 Gammaproteobacteria bacterium | reverse complement strand
TATCGATTTGCTGTTTGAACTCAATGCCCGCGCGAGCACCACTCTGGTACTCGTCACACATGATGAGCGCCTCGCCGAGCGGTGTGATCAACGTTTCTCGATGTCGGCAGGGGAGTTGTCCGGGTCGTGAAACAGGCGCTCACCTGGAGGTTACTCGCGCGCGAGTGGCGGAGCGGCGAGCTGGGCATCCTGCTTATGGCGCTGGTGCTTGCCGTATCGGTGGTGGTGGGCGTCAGCAGTTTTGTCACCCGATTACAATCAGCGTTACTGTCTGAGAGTGCGCGGTTCCTCGCTGCAGATATGGTGGTTGTCAGTAGATCGCCAGTCCCAGAGGCTTGGATATCTGCAGCTCACGAGCAACAACTTCAACCCACCGAGGTGGTCGGCTTTCCCTCTATGGCGGTGGCCGATATCGATCACATGGCGCTGTCGTCGATCAAGGCGGTGTCATTGGGCTACCCGCTGCGGGGAGAATTGCTTTGGTCTTCGGAGCCCTACGGTGAGGTGCTTGCCACAGGGGCGATTCCCGGGACGGGCGAGGTTTGGCTGGCGCCGCGATTGTTTTCACTCCTTGACGTCGAGCTGGGAGAATCGATCTTCGTCGGGGAGCAACCCTTGCGGGTCAGCGGGGCGGTCCGAGGCGAACCCGATGCCACGACCGCTGTCTTCGGTTTTGGCCCCCGGCTATTGATGAATACCGCTGATATTCCTGCTACCGGTGTTATCCAGCCGGGTAGTCGTGTCGAATATCGACTGCTGCTGAGTGGCACACCCGAGGCGATCGCGTCGTTTACCGAGTGGGTCAAGCCTCAGTTAGGGCAGGGGCAGCGGTTGGACTCCGTGGAAGGCGCTCAGCCCAGTATTGGTGAGACCCTGGACAGGGCGCAGGGGTTTTTACTGCTGGCTGGTAGCCTAGCGGTCGTGCTCGCTGCTGCGGCGATCACGCTGGCCAGTCGGCGTTTTGGTGAGCGACATACGCAATACGTGGCCATTTTGAAAAGTTTGGGCGCTCAGTCCCGGGAAATCGCCAGCTTGTATGGTCGGAGTCTGTTCTGGATCGGGCTTTTCGGCACGCTCATCGGCTGTTTGCTGGGCTGGGTCCTGCAGGAAGCTTTCATTCGGGTGTTGGGTAGTCTGTTGCCGGTTGAGCCCGGGGCCGCCGGTTTGAAGCCGATCCTGATAGGGGGTGTGACTGCGGCGGTGTGTTTGATGTTTTTCGCCTGGCCGCCGTTGAGGCGTCTGGGGCAGGCTTCCCCGCTGAGAGTACTCCGTGCCGACATGGGGATTGCCGAAGCGCAGCGTTCCAGTGACTTTCTGATGGGAAGCGTGTCAATCGTGGCGCTGATGTGGTGGTACAGCGGCAGCGCGTTGGTGACTGGCGCCGTCATCGCGGGGTTATGCGTGGTGATGGGCCTGGGTTACATGGCAGCCAACGTCTTGCTTTCTGGCAGTCGGTCTGTGGGTGGATTTGCGGGCAGTCTGTGGCGCGTGGCGCTGGCGGGATTGCAGCGGCGAGGTCGAGCCAACGCCCTGCAGATGGTGATTTTTGCCATGGCGATCATGCTGATGTTGCTGTTGTCGGTGGTGCGAACGTCGCTCATCGGTCAATGGCAAGCGCAGTTACCGCCCGACGCCCCAAATCACTTTCTGATGAATCTGGCTCCCGAGGAACGACCCGAACTGCAAACGTTTTTTGCCGACAACGAGATTCTGTCGGAGATGCTGTACCCGATGACCCGGGGCAGAGTGATTAGTGTCAACGACGCGGCGCTACCCCGATGGGAAGAACTCGAAGAGGACGGTGCGCCGCGGCAGCGGGAGGCGAACTTTACCTGGTCAGATGAGATCCCTAGCGGCAACGCGCTACTGGACGGAGAGTGGTGGACAGCGGATACCGATGAGCCCTGGGTTTCGCTTGAAGAGGAGTTTGCCAGTGACATCGGTGCCGCCGTGGGCGATCGGCTGTCGTTGCGGATCGGCGCAGACGCGCTAGAGGTGACGGTGCTGAACATTCGCGCTGTGGATTGGCAGTCCATGCGCCCCAATTTCTTCACGGTGTTTCCGCGCAAGGTACTCGAGGCGTTTCCCGGCATGTATATGACTAGCTTTCGATTGCTACCCGAGCAGAAGCCGTTGCTCAATCAATTGGTGGGGGTTTTGCCCACCGTGACCGTTATCGAGCTCGATATCGTGATACGCGAAATGCGGGTGGTGATCGACCAGGTTGCCCGCGCGCTGGAGCTCGTGCTCGGGGTCATATTACTGGCGGGTGGTTTGGTATTGATCTCTGGTGTTCGCTCGAGCTTGGACGGCCGCTTACGTGAGAGCGCGTTACTGCGCGCTGTGGGCGCCCGCAAGGGCGTGGTATTGGGGGCGCTCTGGGTGGAGTTTCTGGTGCTGGGTGGACTGGCCGGGGCGCTGGCCAGTGTGGGTGCGGAGGTAGCGGCCTGGGGTCTGCAGACACAGGTATTTGAGATGAGCTGGACCCCAACACCGCTGATGTGGGCCCTTGGGCCCACTCTGGGTGCGGTGATCGTGGGTGCGTTGGGCGTCTGGTCGTGCCGGCGGGTGGTGAACGTGCCGCCGGTGGTGATCCTCAGGGAAGTCTGACTACCC
>JAAEZV010000320.1 GCA_018222695.1 Gammaproteobacteria bacterium | reverse complement strand
GTCGCTCGCTGACTCTGGCCTGAACGGGCACTTCCGGGTTACCCGCCTGCTGCCGAGTGACTGCCATCTCAATATTGAACATGGGGTTCAGAGCGTCTTTGCCGATCCAGCTGACCGGGTAGTCGCTACCCAGCGTGACCTTGCCACCGTGCCGCAGAATCGAGGCCAACGGATACATTTGGTTGAAGCGCCCTACCCCAAGATACCGCAGAGCAAGATCATCGTAATAAAACCAGGTGGGCGTGGTCTGTGCCACCGCACCAAGCTCGGCAAAACGACTCACGTCATCCGCATTCACGATTTCGATATGACAAATCGTCGTGCGGGAATCGCTTTTGGGGTGCAATGTTTTGGCGCGCTCGATCGCGTCCAGTGCTGAGCGCACCGCACCGTCGCCAATCGCGTGCAGGTGCAAGTCCACGTTGGCTTCATGGGCCGCGGCCACGGCGTCAAACATCACCGGGTTGGGCAGCAACGGTTTGGCTTCGTGCCCCTCTGGCAAGATGTATGGGTCGAGCATGACGGCCGTCTTGGCCTCCACGGTGCCGTCCAGTGAGAGCTTCAACGTCGATACGTTAAACAGCGGGTGCTGGTAGCGCGCGTTCAGTTCGGCCAATTTTGCCAAAGCGGTCGGCAACTGCCCCGGCTGATTCACGTAAAGCGAAGCCACCATGCGCACCGGAAACTCCCCTGCTTCAACCATCTTGAGTGCAAGCCGACGCCCCAATTCTCCAGTATCGATCATGCCGGCATCGAAGGCGCCGGTCAGCCCAACCGCCGACATCTCCTTGAAAAAATCAGGTGCGGCGAGGGCCAGCGCTTCCTCACTGATCACACCCAGCGCCTCGGTCACCGGATCGATCGCCGCACCCTCGACCAACCAGCCAGTTGGATTACCCTCACCGTCCCGCTGAAAAAAGTGTGCACCCGGCACCGGGTCGGGGGTATCGCGCGAAATCCCCGCTGCTTCCAAAGCGAGCGTATTCGCCCAACCCGTATGGCCTCCTTCATCAATAATGAGCGCGGGTCTGTCCGGTACGATCTCGTCCAATTGCGCAGCCGTGGGCCCCTCCACCCCGAAAGCGGGCGCCAAGAACCCGGAGCCGAGTAGCGGGTTTTGGTAGGGATGCGTGCGGGCATGCTCAGCAATATTCTCGAGCACCTGCTCTGCGCTATCGTAGGGACTGAGCTTGACACCGTTAACCAACGGCAATGTGTCCATACTGTGGATATGGGTGTCGATAAAACCGGGTAGCACCGTTCGACCCTCAAGCTCTATGACCTTTGTCTCCGGGCCAATCTGCGCCGCCGCTACCTCACTCTCGCCCAGCCAGGTCAATCGGTTCCCTTTGAAGGCCACTGCCGAGTAATGCGAGGCTGTGTCATCCATCGAATAAATCACACCGCCGCGTAACACCCAGTCAGCATCCGCCAGCACAAACTGGCTCCATAGGGCGCCCAGGAACATCCAGAAAAATTGGCTCGTTTTCATCGTCACTCCTCGGGGGAACAATAAGACTTACTCAGCTATACCAAAGTGATGGTGAGTCCCTGCGTTCCCATTAGATTCGAATGTCCGTACTATTTATCTATTGAGCACCAAATTCATCTCAGGAGCAAAAGCATGCCTCAATCGCGACCTCTAGAGGGCCTGCGGGTCATCGAGCTAGGACAACTGTTAGCCGGTCCTTTTGCGGGCACTGTGCTCGGTTACTTCGGCGCCGAAGTGATCAAAGTGGAACCCCCGACAGGCGACCCCATCCGTCAATGGCGTGAGGTCCGCAACGGCATGTCGCTGTGGTACCACTCGCTGGCACGAAATAAGAAGAGCGTGACGCTCGATTTGAAATCAGAGCGCGGTCGGGAACTCGCTTTTGATCTGCTGACCAAGGCAGACGTGGTGATCGAGAACTTCCGGCCCGGAGCCATGGAGAGCTGGGGACTGGGCCCTGATCAGGTAAAAGAAAAAAATCCCGGCATCATCTACGCGCGGATTTCGGGTTATGGGCAGAGCGGCCCCTTCTCCGAGAAACCCGGCTATGCGTCGGTCACAGAGGGCTATGGCGGCTTTCGCTATATCAACGGGGAACCCGGAAAGGCACCGGTGAGACCCAACATCTCCTTGGGTGACACGGTCGCAGCCATTCATGCGGCCTTAGGCGTGGCCTTTGCCATTATCGAGCGCAACAAAAGCGGTAAAGGCCAGGTAGTTGACGTCGCACTGTACGAATCGATTTTCAATTTACTGGAAGGAATCGTCCCCGAGTTTGACGGCGCGGGTGTCGTGCGGGAACCGTCAGGCACCACGATTACCGGCATCGTGCCAACCAATACGTATCTCTGTTCGGACGGGAAACATGTCGTGATCGGCGGCAACGGCGACTCCATTTTCAAGCGCCTGATGACCGAGGCCGGTCGCGAAGACATGGCTAACGACCCTGAATTGGAGCACAACCAGGGACGCGTCATCCACGAGCAAGAGATCGACGCAGCGCTCGCCAAATGGTGCAGCGAGCACAGCTCGGCGGACATCATCAGCAAGCTCGAGGGCGTGCGGGTGCCCGTAGGGCCCATCTACAGCGTCGAGGACATGATGAGCGACCCCCACTACAACGC
>JAAEZV010000319.1 GCA_018222695.1 Gammaproteobacteria bacterium | reverse complement strand
ATAGAGGCGGCTCTCGGGCACAGCCTCTGGCACAGCGGTCAGAATCGTCATCCCGATGGAGGGCACCAGCGTAATCGCCAGGACCCAACTCAATAGCAGCGATATGCCGCAAACCGTGAACAACGAACCCAGAAACTGACCCGTTGAGTCATTCGACAGGCCAATGGGGGCAAAGGCGGCAATCCCGATAACCGTGGCCGCAAGCAGAGGGAAGCGCGTCGTGGCCACCGCAGCGATGGCCGACTCCCGGGGGCTGAGACCCTGTTTGATGCGGGTGATCATGCCCTCTGTCACAACGATGGCATTGTCGACCAGCATGCCCATTGCGATCATCATGGCGCCCAGCGAGATCCGTTGTAGCTCGATCCCGGTTGCGGCCATCACGCCGACGGTGCCGGTGACGGTCAGTAACAGCACTGCGCCCACCATCACGCCTGCGCGCCAACCCATAAACAGACATAGCGCGGCGATGACCGTGGTGATGGAGGCGGTGAGGTTCAGCAGAAATTGACCGATCGACCGGTCAACCAGGCGATGCTGCTCAAAAAGCGGAATCATCTCGATGCCTACAGGCAGGAGCTGCTGCAGTTCCAGCAGTCGCGTTTCCACCACCTTGCCCACCCGAACGACGTTCTGGGTTTCGTTGATGGCAATCCCGAGGGCGAAAATGCGCTGCCCTTCGTGTCGCACGATCAGTGAGGGCAGATTGGTCTCTTCGCGGGAGACGCTGGCCACGTCGCCTAGGCGAATCATGGACGTCTCGCCGGGCAGAGCAATCAGCAGTTCCTCGAGCACTGCCTCGCTCCGCTCCAGCGGAATATCGATGCGCATCCGCTGATCACCCGACTCCATCATAGAGGCGGGGAAGAGTCCCGAGGCGCTGTTGATGGCCTCGACGATGCGATGAAAAGGTACGCCGAGTTGGCGAAGCTGTGCGTAATCGAAATCAATCTGGACCTGTTCCTCCGGAACACCCTCGACCCGCACTTTTGCCACATGTTCGACGCGTTTGATTTGGGTTTCGAGTAATCGGGCGGCATCTCGAATGGTGGCGATGTCATAGCCGTCGGGGACGGTAAATCCGTAGAGCAGGCCATAAACGTCGCTGAAATCATCCTCGACCCAGGGTGGGTAGGCGCCGGCTGGCAGACGCATGGCCGCCTCGGCGACCCGCCGTCGTAGCTCATCCCAGATTTGGCCTGTATCACTGGCTGATACCGAGTGATTGAGCTCAATCTCGATCTCTGAGCGTCCGGGCAGTGATCTCGACACAATATTTTCGATCCAGGGAAGCTCTTGGATCGAGCGCTCCAGCACCTCGGTGACTTCCTGCTCAACATCCAGTGTTGAGGCGCCCGGATACTCGGTGAACACATAGGCGATCTTAATCGGGTAGGGCGGATCCTCGAGCTGAGCGATGCGCTGTCCGCCCGCCAGTCCGCCGATCAGACACGTGAGCACGATGACCCACACATAGAGGGGGTTTGCGAGCGCAAATTCGGTGAGCGATGACCGCGACATGGTTTAGCCGTCCCCGAGGGGCCGTACCTGCATACCGTCGTAAAGCCAGGCGCCCCCCACGGCGACCACCTGTTCGCCGAGTTCAAGCCCGGAGAGCACTGGCACGCGCTTCCGGCTGGGCAGGCCCACTTCGATGGGTCGCCTGGTGACCTGCGAGGTGTCGCGCTCTACCGTCCAGACGAAGAAGTTGCCCGCGGCGTCACTCTGCACCGCACTGAGGGGCAGTTGGATGACGGCGTCATCGGGTGTGGCCATGGACAGCAAGACGGTGGCGCTCATGCCGGGTAACGCAGGCCAGGGTGGAGTTTCGATCAGTGAAAACCGCACGTCGTAAGTTTGGGTGTCTCTGCTCGCCTCGGCCTCGTAATCGAGCCACTGCGCTTCGAATAGGCGATCGGGGTCGGCGGTGAAGCGCACGGCAGCACTTTGTAGGGTTGACGGATTCAGTCGCGCCATCAGTTGCTCGGGCACGCCGATCACGACCTCGATGCGCTCAACCGGGGCCAAGCGAATCACCGGCGACAGTCTCGCGATGGGAGAGTAATTCTCGGCCAGACGTTTGGTCAGCTGTCCCGCAAACGGTGCGCGCAGTACCGTGTCATCGAGATCTTTTTGCGCCGTCTCTACCGCAAGGCCCGTCAGTTTGGCGCGTGCCACGGCCTCATCGAGCTCAGCCTGTGACACGGTGCCAGAAGTCTTCAGTGACTCGACGCGCGATAGGGTTTTTTCAGCCAGCTCGTGGTCAGCCCGGGCACTTTCCAGCGCGAGTTCGAATCGTTCGGGGTCCAACTGCGCAATCACATCGCCAGCCTGCACCAGCGCCCCCTCTGGTAGAGGCAACTGCTGCAGCGTGCCGTCGATTTCAAAGCCAAGTTCCACTGTATGTGCCGGTGCCACCTTGCCGACAAACTGGCTGGGCGCCGAGTGGTCTCCAGTCCCCACGGTGATCAAGCGAGCGGGCCGCACCGCAGGGGATGTCTCGACAGTGGAGTCGGCCCCACAACCAGACAGTCCGGCTATTACCCAGAACGTGACGAATACACTTCTCAGCATGGCGCCAGCTCCTCTGTCAGCGCCTTGAGGTGTCGGCGGATCTCGT
>JAAEZV010000318.1 GCA_018222695.1 Gammaproteobacteria bacterium | reverse complement strand
CTGACCGACCTTCATGCCATCAAAGGGCTTCTTGCTCGCCTTATCGGCCACCAGCTCCACCGCACCGATCATGCCGACGCCAGAGACCTCGCCCACCAATGGATGGTCTGCGAACTCCTTGAGCCTCCCTTGCAGGTAATCACCCACCGTCGCTGCGTGGTCAAAAATCTTGTCGCGTAAATAAATGTCGATCACTTTGCTGGCCACCGCACAGCCTAGCGGGTGCCCGCTGTAGGTATAGCCATGGCCAAACACGCCGACTTCCGTCGCCGATGCATTAATACAATCTGCGATGTCGCCCTGCACGATCGCGGCCGACACCGGCACGTAAGCCGATGACAGTGCTTTGGCGAGGGTCATCATTTGGGGCCGCATGCTCATTTTGTTGGCGCCAAAATCCGTACCGAGACGCCCAAAGCCACAGATGACCTCGTCATCCCAGAGCCAGATGTCGTAGCGGTCGAGTACCGCCTGAATCGCTTCGAAATACCCCTCCGGTGGCACGATGACACCGCCTGCACCACTGACCGGTTCTGCAATCATCGCGGCAATCGTTTCCGGCCCTTCGGCCAGAATCAGCGCTTCAAGCTCTTGCGCCCGCCGGGCAACAAACTCTGCCTCCGACTCGCCCTCGTTCGCGCCCCGGTAATAGTTCGCCGACCCGGTGCGCAGCACGCCCAGCGCCTCAAAGGGCAATTGAAAGTGCGCATGATTGGTGGGAATGGCAGTCAGTGCCGCCGAGGCCAAAGTCACGCCGTGATAACCCTGCTCCCGGGCAATGACCTTAATGCGATTTGGCTGGCCGGAGGCTTCCGCGTGGTAGCGGATAAGCTTCAGAAGTGTGTCGTTGGCATCAGAACCCGAGTTGCCCAGAAAGACACGACCATCCTGCATCGGCACCATCGCCGCCAGCTTATCGGCGAGCTCAATGGCAGACGGGTGAGTCTTCCCGCCGAACATGTGGCTAAAGCTCAGCTCTCGCATCTGGCGTTCCGCGGCCTCAATGATCTCCTCGTTGCCGTAGCCCAGCGCCGTGCACCACAGCCCGGCCATCCCCTCGAGGTAGCGCTTGCCCTGCTTGTCGTAAATGTAGGGGCCCTCGGCTCGGGCGACCACCATGGTCTCGGACATCGCCGGGTTGGTGGTGGGGTAAATCATTGACGTCATCGGGATCCCTCCTGCTGCCTCTTCATGGGGCAATCTTCAGTGCTCAAAGTGTATCGACTCAAGCCAGCACCCACTACTCCCCACTGGTGGTAATACCTGAATCACCCGCTATCGCTGGGGCCGGACTAATGGGCGGGGCGGAACGCACAAGAGACTGGCTAGCGCCGCCAACCGCAGGCCTACCAAGCAGCGCGGCGCTCCCTCAGGTGGCTTTGGTTTTTTCCTTGCCGCAGCGCGCGCAGCGAAAACGGGTAATCAGTTCGCCACGATGAACGGCAAAGGGGTCGCTGTTGACTGGGCGCCATTTGTGGTGCCCGTTCCGACAGAGTGTCTGGCTTGGTTTTTGTGGCTTCTCAAAACGCAGGATATCTGCCATGAGGCTTCAGCCTGCTGTTTTGGCGCGGCTGACCGCTTGCTGCCAGGATGCCAACCTCCGGCGCCGCGGGCCCGTTCCCATTCGCGAGGGAAACCGCTGATCGGCTCGCCACACCTTGGCCAGCGCCTCGGTGTCCTTCCAAATCCCGACGCCCAGCCCAGCTAGGAAGCAAGCGCCTGCGACGGTGGTTTCAATGACTTTCGGACGGATGATTTCTCGTCCCAGATAATCTGCCTGTAGTTGCATCAACAGATTATTGGCGGCGGCACCGCCGTCAACTTTCAAGTCGACCATTCGGCGACCCAGGTCGCGCTCCATGGCGCGGAGGATATCGACGTTCTGTAGCGCCATGGCTTCGAGCGTGGCGCGCGCGATATGAGGCGCACCCGCACCTCTGGTCAGACCCGAAATGACGCCGCGCGCATCGGGATCCCAGTGAGGCGCGCCCAGACCCGTCAAGGCCGGCACGAACTCAACGCCACCCGCATCGGGCACCTGTGAGGCGAGCTTCTCGATGTCGGGGGCGCGCTTGATAAGCCCTAGCTCGTCGCGAAGCCACTGCACAGCCGCACCACAGATAAATGCGCCGCCTTCGAGCGCATAGACCGGCGTCTTTTGACCGGGCAGCTGCCATGCGACAGTGCTGAGCAAGCCAGCATCACTGTGCATAAGGTCCTGACCGGTATTCATCAAGATAAAAGAGCCCGTGCCAAACGTACACTTGGCGGCCCCCCGGTCAAAGCCGGCCTGTCCAAACAGTGCTGACTGTTGATCGCCGGCAATGCCCGCGATCGGCACACCATCCGGCAGCCCAGGTACACCCTGCGTGCGGCCCAGGTCTCCACTCGAGGGGATGATTTCGGGCAGCAGCTTTTTGGGGACATTGAACAGCTTGAGCAGTTCCGGATCCCAATCCAGCGTCCGGAGATTCATCAGCGATGTGCGCGAGGCGTTAGAGACATCGGTGGCATGCACCGCGCCCCCTGTCAGGCGATAGAGTAAGTACGAATCGATCGTGCCGGCAGCGATATCGCCACGTCTTGCGCGACCTCTGGCACCCTCAATGTCGTTGAGCAACCAGCGGAACTTGCTGGCCGAAA
>JAAEZV010000317.1:832-2656 GCA_018222695.1 Gammaproteobacteria bacterium | reverse complement strand
CGTCAAGGACGCGGCAGAGGCTGCAGAAAACGACAGCAGTGGCGCCTCCGTCGCATCGGCTCTACTCACCAATACGCCACCACGGCGCAACCTCGAACTCGACACGCTGGCCGGCGCATTGCGCGGCGACATTCTCGTGCACATGCACTGTTACCGCGCCGATGAGATGCTCACCATTCTCGATATGGCCGAGGAGTTTGGTTACCGCGTTGGTACGTTTCATCACGGCGTAGAGGCCTACAAAATCGCGGATGAGCTTGCCGAAAATGACGTCTGCGGCGCCCTCTGGTCAGACTGGTGGGGCTTTAAGATTGAGGCCTACGACGGCATTCAGGAAAACATCGCGCTGGTCGACCGCCCAACCGGCGGCTGCGCCATCGTGCACTCAGACTCGGATGAAGGCATTCAACGCCTCAATCAGGAAGCCGCCAAAGCCATGTTACGAGGCAACCGCGCCGGACTCGACATCCCCCCGGAGCGTGCGATTCGATGGATCACCTACAACGCCGCGAAATCTCTTGGCGTACACGAACAGACGGGCTCTATAGAAATCGGAAAGATGGCTGACGTGGTGCTGTGGAATCAGGACCCCTTCAGTGTTTACGCCAAACCGCTACAGGTCTACATCGATGGCGTGCTGCGGTACGAGCAAGACAACCCCTCACTGAGCCCTCAATCTGACTTCGAGCTGGGACAACTGATGGGGGCGGCACAATGAATGCGACCCGATTCGTCATCGCCCTATTGGGACACTTACTTCTAGCCAGCCCCAGCTACGCCGCTTCACTCCTGATCACTAATGGCACTGTATTCATAGGCGACGACGCGCCATCGAGCCAACTGGATATTCTCATCGAAGACGGGTTGATCGAAGCGGTTGCCAGCGATTTGAGTGCCGCCGACGCCGATCAGGTAATCGACGCCGCGGGGCGACCCGTGACACCGGCACTGTTTGCGGGGATCACCGCGGCGGGCCTTAGCGAGATTGGCATGGTGTATGAGGCCGTGGACTCAAGGCTCAACGAGCTCTACACAGGGCTCATGCATCCCGAGTTTGACGTGCGCAAAGCCTACAACCCGCTCTCCAGTGTCGTCCCCGTCACCCGCATAGAGGGTTATGGCTACACGCTTCTCGCGGCTGCCTTTGGGGATCGCACGATTTCCGGACAAGGGTCGCTGGTGCGCTTCGACAGAGGCTTTGACAGCTTTGAGGGGAAAACCACGATTTTTGTCAACGTCGACGGCTACAGCGGCAATAAAATCGGCGGATCAAGAGCGGCGCACTGGATGTTACTCGAGACAGCTTTTTCGTCGCTCGCTGCGAAACAAGGTAACGGCCGCTGGCTGACCCACAATGAGCATCCCCTGATAAATCAGGACGGCAGAGCATCGCTTAAAGACGCTCGGGAAAATGGTATTTTCGTGTTCAGGGCCAATCGTGCGAGCGACATTCTCCAGGTATTGGCGTTCAGCCGAAAACACCAACTCAGCGCCATTATCAGTGGCGGTCAAGAAGCTTGGATTGTCCGCGAGGCATTGGCCGAATCAGGGACACCCGTGGTGATCAATGCGCTCGATAATCTCCCGGGGAGCTTTGATGGGCTGGGGGCGCGACTCGATAACGCCGCGCTCCTTCACCGAGCCGGCGTTACCTTGTTATTTACCAGTGGCGAGACCCATAACGCCCGCAAGCTGCGCCAAGTCGCTGGGAATGCAGTGGCCAACGGCCTGCCGTACGAGGTGGCCCTAACGGCCATGACGAGCCGGCCTGCAGAGATCTTTGGCGGAAAACCCAGAATGATCGCGCCTGGATTGCGCGCCGAT
>JAAEZV010000317.1:0-822 GCA_018222695.1 Gammaproteobacteria bacterium | reverse complement strand
CGCTCGGGGTATGCCGCCGAGCCAGCCTAGTCGTTAAGTCGCTCGATCAGCCCGCTGGTCGAGTGGCCATCAACGAATTCCAGAACGCGAACCTCACCACCCCGGGCTAATACCGATTCGTGGCCGGCGATCTGCTCCACCGCATAATCACCGCCCTTGACCAGCACATCGGGCGTCAGGGCATCGATCAATCGAGCTGGCGTGTCCTCCGAAAAAGACACCACATAGTCGACAGCGCTCAGCGCGCCCAATACTGCCATCCGATCATCCAGCGTATTGACCGGCCGGCTCTCTCCCTTAAGCCGTCGGACTGAATCGTCATCATTCACCGCGACAACCAGCACGTCGCCAAGAGCCTTCGCCTGCTGCAGATACCGGACATGACCGGGGTGAAGCAAATCGAAGCAGCCATTGGTCATCACAATGCGCTGACCAGCCGCACGCAAATCCTCCAAAACGCTCGCCAAGCTCGTCTCTGCAAGCACATTGCCAGCAGCACCTGCCGGCGCCGCATTGACGGCCGTGAGCAACTCTTCGGGGGAAACACTTGCCGTACCCAATTTCGCGACCACCACCCCTGCGGCATGGTTCGCGAAGTGCGCCGCGTCACGCATCGGCAGCCCTGCACTCAAGCACCCCGCCATCACCGCGATCACGGTGTCGCCGGCACCTGTGACATCAAACACCTCGCGGGCACTGGCAGAGAAATGCGCAGGCGGCTGCCCAGATTGAACGAGCGTCATGCCCGCCTCACTCCGCGTTACGAGGATGCCCTCGAGATCCAGCGACTCCCTGAGCGCCTCAGCCTTGTCAATCAAGGTC
>JAAEZV010000008.1 GCA_018222695.1 Gammaproteobacteria bacterium | reverse complement strand
TCGGCCTCGTGGGTGCCCAGCGCGATGTCGGCCGACTGCTGACCAATGGCATTGATGACCGCACAGGTGTTGCCATCGAAGCACACCTCGGAGGAGTTAAAACCGATGTCCAGCACGGTTTTACGAATGACTTCCTCAAGCTCGCCGGGAGTCACGTTACCCGCCGTTGTGACCTCTCCTGCCACCACCACCATGCCGGTTTTGACAAGCGTCTCAACGGCGACCCGCGCGTCCGGGTCTTTGGTCAGGTAGGTATCTAGAATGGCATCGGAAATCTGATCCGACATCTTGTCGGGGTGCCCTTCGGACACAGATTCCGATGTGAAAAGTGAATAGTCGCTCATAGTGGGGATTCCTGAATCCGATTAGCAGCGCTGAAAGTGCTGCACTTGTATTTGAAAACCATTGCGTTGCGCCAGAAAAACGCTGGCGGTTAACGCGAGACCAGCATCCAGCGCCCAGCACTCAAGTTGCTTTGGCGTAAAGCCCAGCCACAGGTCACCGCAGTGCTCGCGAGCCCAAGCCTGATCGTGAGCACACAGTTCGCTAACGATAAAGTGGCCTCCTGGCTCCAGCAGGCTGGCTGCCTCTGTCAGCACTTTCTGGGGCTCGGGAGTGTGGTGAAGCACCATGTTCGCTACGATGACGTCAGCTTGGTGGCCTTGCTTCACCAGCACGTCAGTGCTGCCATGCACAAAGGACACGTTCGAAAGATGCCCCGCATGCTGTTGTGCGCGCAGCAGCATGTCCTGAGATAAATCCAAAGCCGTGACGATGTGTGAACGCTCTCGGAGGTCTGCCAACAGCCACCCCTCACCGACGCCGACCTCAACAATGGATCCAAACGTACCTTTCTCGAACCGATCGAGTAGCTGCAGCGTCACATCGCTGTAATCAGCCCAGGGAGCGATCAGCTCTTGTTGTTCTCTAAATTGATCCGCGTTGCCGTTAAAAAAAGCGATCGAGTTGTCTTCTCGCTGCCGCTGCACTCGCTCAATGCCAAGTGAGTTCTCTGGGGCAACAGGCGTTTCATCTACGTGCTGAAGAATTTGCTCATGAAGCGATTGCAATGGGCCGTGCGCCAGGGCCCTGCGATAGAAAATAGCCGTGCCTTCTTTGCGGCGACTCAGTAGCCCCGCATCGATGAGAACCTTTAAATGGTGACTCAGCGCGCTCTGGCGGAGATCAAAAATGGTACAGAGCTCCGACACACTGAACGAGTCCTGAGCCAGTACTCGCAGAATTTGCAGCCGCAGTTCGTCGCTGGCTGCCTTTAAGAGGATGGCGAGCGGAGGCCCCGTTTCCGGTAAGGTGAGGTCAACGATGTGGGCAGATGCGGCCATGGCCGCGAAGGCTACCAGCGAGCCTCTCTTTTATCAAAATAATTTGATGGACTAGGCCGTCAAGCTGAGCACGCCGGTTGGCGTGCCCAAGAGCACTTCATCCGCGGGTCGCATTGCAAACAAGCCATTGCACACGACACCGGTCATGTCGTTGATCTGGCGCTCTGTTTCGATAGCGCTATGAATCTGCAGGCCGTGGACATCCAGAATGACGTTGCCGTTGTCAGTGAGGACCCCCTCGCGCCAGACAGGTTGACCACCGAGCTTGGCAAGCTCCCGCGCAACGTGGCTTCGTGCCATGGGGATGACCTCTACGGGGAGCGGGAAGGCGCCGAGGACCTCCACCTTCTTGCTTTCGTCCGCAATGCAAATAAATTGCTCGGCGACCGCTGCGATAATTTTCTCGCGGGTCAGTGCGGCGCCACCGCCTTTAATCAGGTGTAATTGTTGATTCGCCTCATCCGCCCCGTCTATATACAGGTCGACGCGCGGCACGGCATTGAGGTCACTGACTGAGAACCCAAGGCGCTGAAGTAATTGTGTAGACCGCTCCGAACTGGAGACGGTGGTATCAATCCGGTGTTTAAGTTTGGGAAGAAGGTCGATAAAGCATTCGGTGGTGCTCCCAGTGCCAATGCCCAGTATTAGCGCGTCGTCGGAAAGGCTTGCCAACCGATCCAAGGCTGCCGCTGCGACCCGCTCTTTCAATGTCTGCTGACCCATGCTGACTGACCTTGGGCGTCTGCGCTATTAGCTTTACCTTGATAGTAAGGCCACAAAGTTTCTGTTACCAGATAGGCTGTCTGTTGCCGAGACCCTCATCCTCCGCGCCACCGATATTGCAGCGTGTTTATTCAACGTCATTTACGGCGTAGTGATAAAATCTGTCGGAGTGTATCGGTGTCGGGCACAAGCTAAACACATAGGCGCGTGATGAAATTGACTTTAAATAAAGCGGTTTTGGGGATGGTCGTGTTGGGCCTTTCGCTATCTGGTATGGCTTCAGCGCAGGAGTTTCAAGGACTGCGCGAGGCCATGACTCCCGCAGAATTAGAAGCAGCGGGACTCGATAGTTTGTCACCCGAGCAGCAGCAGTTTCTCGATGGGTGGTTGCGCCAGAGATTCGCTTCACCCTCTACTTCCGGGGCGGTGAGCACCGCCGATGACACTGTCCCCGGGAGCATCAGTCAGAGTGCTGGATCGATCGCTGGTGGCGATAACGAGTCAGCCGGTGCTGCGGCTACCGATAGCGAGGCCATAGAGGCTGAAATCGAGCGCCGCGTGGCGCTTGAAGTCAGTGCTGCGATCGCGAAGGCTACTGAAGAAGCCGCTGCCGAAGAAGCCGCGGAGGCTGCTGCCCGTGACGAGCCTTTCGAGGCCGAAATTATCGGTCCCTTCTCGGGGTGGAGCGGCAAAACGGTATTCACCCTCAGTAACGGCCAGGTATGGCGGCAACGCAGTGGCAGCAATTACCGTCATACGGCCGAGGGGCAGGCAGTCGCGGTCAAGAAGAACTTCATGGGCTTGTGGACCCTGACGGTGCTTTCCTCGGGCCGCACAGTGGGCGTGTACCGCATCGACTGAGGTGTGATGCTCGGGCGGCCCCTCGACAGCTGGCTGATCGCCGGCTCGTGGTAGAGAAGTTCCCGCCTTAATTCGTGAAAATGTCATAAAAACGTCATAAATGGGCGAGAACCCACTCACTTGAGCAGTTGCAACAGAGTAATCTCTGTGCAGCTAGGTCCGAAAGCTCCGACCAGAGCGCTAAATCACTACAAGCAAAGAGGTTTCCCATGAACGCACTCAATAAGCGGCAGCTAAGCATTGCCGTAGCAGCGGCTCTCTCAACCACTCTTACAAGCGGTTTTGTCCTTGGTCAGGAGGGCAATGAAACAGATGACGAAGTCATCGTAACCGAAGAAGTCGTCGTTACCGGTACACGTATCGCGACCACGGACGGCTTCGGGGCAACCAGCCCGGTTACCGTTGTGACAGCAGAGAACATCAAAAACCTTGGTTTCGTAAACATCGAAGCGGTTTTGAATAGCTTGCCTTCCATCGAGACAAGCCAGAACGCCAACATCTCAAATGGCTCAAGCGGTACTGCAACGGTTGACCTCCGAGGCATTGGCGTGGAACGCACCTTGGTACTGGTAAACGGTCGTCGCATGACCGCGGGTGCCGCTCAAGAACAGGCACCTGACATTTCACAAATTCCAACGATCGCGCTGGAGCGCGTGGATGTTCTGACAGGTGGTGCATCGGCCACCTACGGCGCGGACGCGGTAGCGGGTGTTGTGAACTTCATCACACGGCGCATGAACGGTATTGAGATCCGTGCCGGTTGGAGTGGCTATCGTCACGATAACAGCAACGGTTATATTCAGGACCTGCTTGATGGTCGCAACTTCGATTACCCATCGGGTACGGAAGGCCCTGATGGCATAAACGATCAGATTGATATTGCCATGGGTGCTGACTTCGCTGACGGCAGGGGTAACGCCACGGTATACGCCAGCTGGCGCCAGCAGGAAGAGCTGCGTCAAGAAGCGCGTGACTACTCAGCCGGTGCACTGACGGGTTCAGGCCTGGGTGTTGGTGGCTCTGCCAACGCTATCGTGCCTAACTTTGATATCTATCCTTATGTGGACGGTGCTCTGGATTTCGACGCAGGCAACTTCTTTGGTAACGTCAACTCAAGTGGGGGTCTGACTCCCTGGGATGGCACAAACCGCTACAACTACGCGCCTATCAACCACTTTTTGCGTCCGTTGGAGCAGTGGAACGCGGGTGCCTTTGTTGATTACGAGATCAACGAACACTTCACGCCTTACTTAGAGGTGATGGTCTCCAGCGCACAGACGCGCGCGCAGATTGCGGAATCCGGCACGTTCTTCGTCGAAGCCTATATTCTGGGCCTAGAAGATTTGCCTGAGGCGTTTGCAGCCGATTTGGCCAATGAAATACCGGGCTACGATACTTTCGGACTGTACGTCGGCAAACGTAACGTAGAAGGTGGACCTCGTTCCAATAACTTCTCAAACGACAGTTTCCGCGTGGTTTTGGGCAGTAAAGGCGACATCACCGATAGTTGGTCTTACGATGTGAGCTACCTGCACGCGCAGTCGCGTCAGAACTCCACGTACATCAACGACTTCTTTGCCCCCAACATCACGGCAGTGTTGAACCAAGACGCCTGTGACAATGGTTGTCCGGGCTACTCGGTCTTTACGCCTAATGGCGTAACGTCTGAGCAAGCTAACAGTCTGACCGGTACTGGCATGTTGAGTTCTCAGAGTATTACTGAAGTGATCAACGGCTATGTGACTGGCGACCTGTTCTCAATTGGTTCTGCCGATCCCATTAAGGTCGTAGTGGGTTACGAATGGCGAAGCGAAGACTTTGACCGAACCTCTGACACCGTCTTTGCCGAAGGTCAGTTGTTGGGTCAGGGTGGCCCGACGCCATCACTGGGTGGCGGCTTCACGGTGACTGAGTTTTTTGCCGAGGCCAACATTCCTCTCACAGAGAACCTCGCTGCCGACTTGGCCTACCGTTACTCTGATTACAGCACCGTAGGTGGACAAGACACCTACCGACTGGGTTTGGACTGGCAGCCCATTGATCTGGTTCGCCTGCGTGCCGGCTACAACCGCGCTGTGCGTGCCCCCAACGTTGCTGAGCTTTACTCGGTCAACAATCTGGGTCTGTGGGCTGGTGCTGACCCGTGTTCAGGCGCCACGCCAGAATACACGGCTGCACAGTGTGCACTGACCGGCGTTACCGCCGCTCAATACGGCAGTGTGGTTCAGAGCCCGGCGGACCAGTACAACCAGGTTACAGGTGGTAACGTGGATCTGGATGTGGAAGAAGCCGACACCATCACCGTTGGTGTTGTATTCACGCCTACCGACAATCTCACCGTGTCTGTGGACTACTGGGATATCGAGATTGAAAACACAATCGCAACTGTTGGCGCAGAGAACATTGTTCGGCAGTGTGCCACCAACGGTGTCTTGTGTGATTCGATCACGCGGGGCCCTACCGGTAACTTGTGGCAGGGTGAAATCCCGCGCGTATTCAACGGTCTGCAGAACATCGGTACGGGTGTCACCTCAGGTGTCGACGTAGCGGCATCCTGGATGATGGACGCGTTGGGCGGCACGTTTGATGTCAACCTGGCGGGCACCTACCTGATGGACTGGGAGATAGAAATCCTGCCCGGCGAAGCTTTCGACTGCGTCGGTTTGCTGAGCAGCCGTTGTTACCCGAAGCCTGAGTGGCGTCACACAATGTCAGCTAGCTATGACAGCAATAGTTTCTGGGCAGTCACCGCTCGCTGGCGTTACTTTGAGGGTGTTGACTACGATGGTGCGCTGACCAGCAGCAGATCTGAGGGTGCCGACTCAATTGCTCAGGGCAATATGTCTGGCTCCGAAAGTTACATCGATCTGAACGCAACGTTCCGCTTCTTTGGCGACTCTGAGTTGCTCGTTGGTGTGAACAACGTGTTCGACGAAGAGCCTCCTCTGGTTGGTGGTAGTTTGTCGACCAACGCCAACGCGATTGCTGGTTTCTATGACACGCTGGGTCAGTATCTGTTTGCTCAGGTCACTTTCCGCTTCTAAGAGGCGGCCGTACCGAGCAGCAGATGCTGCGAAAAATAAAGCGGGCTTCATGCCCGCTTTTTTTGTTTTGCTAGACTAAGTCATGGAGCATCTTCGCCGGCAGCTGGCGCATTGGCAGGCACAAGTGGCTGCAGACGCTAACAATGCGACTGCTTGGTTTAATCTTGGCTGGTGGTCTAATAAATCCGGTCTTTACACGCAGGCTGTGAAAGCCTACGAGGGCTCAATAGCCTTGGGTATTAGCGAGCCCGAGGAGGCAATGAGCAACCTTGCTTCCGTTTATTCGGAGCACCTTGCTAACACATCCATGGCAGCCCAATGGCTCGATCGCGCATTGGAGATTCAGCCGGATTACTATCAAGCTGTGTTTAATCGCGCGCACATCGCGGAACAAACAGGGGATCGAGAGCTCGCCTGTCAACTCTTTGCTCGCGCGGCCAAGCTCTCCCCCGAAGATCCCTCTGCGCTTGCCCGTCTGGTTGACGCCGACCCAACGCTGACAGAGACCTCTAGGGTCGGGCAGCAGTTGAGGGATCTCGCCGGCGCTCACGTCGACGCCCTTATTGGCGTGTCTCGTTTGCAGGAACGGGAAGGGGATTTTGTAAAAGCCTGGGCGTCACTGACTCAGGCTAACGAGACCGATCGACTCAAGCTGCCGGCTTGGTCCTCGTCCCAGTGCCGTCATCGTGTGATCAGCCAGCTCGAGACTCAGCCTCTTCCCTGCACCTCAAATCTTTCCGGAGACAGTGCGCCGGTTTTCATTGTTGGAATGCTTCGCACTGGTTCGACTTTGCTCGAGCAGATTCATGCGGCTCATGCGCACTTTCACCCACTGGGCGAGTCAGCATTCTGGCCGAGGGAGATCCACGCACTTGGCGGTGGCATGCTCAAGCCGGGTCGGCGGCCGAGCCCCGCTCAGCGAGCCGAGATTCAAACGCGGTGGGAGGAACACCTGCATGAGAGGGGTATCCCGACTGGGGTGAGGGTGACTGACAAGCGCCCGGACAATTTATTTCATATCGGCACGATTCTTGACGCACTTCCCGAAGCTAAAATTCTTGTCACTGAGCGCGATTGGCGGGATACCCTTGTTTCGGTTTACGGGACGCGTCTCCACGCCCAACATGGCTATGCCAACGAACCCGCAGCTATTGCCGACCATATCCACCTGTGCAGGCAAATAGCCGACTTTTGGATTAGCGCACTGCCTGACCGGGTAAAGACCGTCAGTTACGAGGCGCTGGTGGATGACCCTCACTCGACGCTGCAAGCCCTGTTTGCTTGGCTCGGAGAGCAATGGGATCCGGCTTGTTTGGATTTTTACAAACTCAATAATTCGGTTCGCACGGCGAGCGTTTGGCAGGTAAGAGAGCCCCTGGCCAGCGATCGGAAGGGCCGTTGGAGACTTTACGAGGAGCCCCTTCGCCAGTTCTTTGGTGCGGCTCTGGACGACCCGCTGCCACCACAGTTACCGACTTGATCAGCGGCTGCGCCCGCCTTGAAGCGATTGGATATCGCTGCACTCGCTGATTTCGGTGTTAACAGCCGCAGCGAATGAGAGCTTTACCCTGTTAACCAATGCCCGCCTGGTCGGATTCCAGCAGCTCAGTTGGGATGGCATCGCTTGTTTATTGTGTCACTTCGGGAGAGCATGAGCGGATCAGGGCCTTCCCAAAGTCCGCTTAGCAACCAATCTATGGCCGTCAGCACCTTCATCGAAACTTATGAAATCGACCCCGCGGTGTGCGACGAGATTGTCGCGTTCTTTGAGCGCAACCGACATCATGCGCAGCCCGGCCGACTCGGTGAACATCCCCGAGTGGATAAGACCATGAAGGATTCGCTCGATATCACTATTTCTATCAAGTCATATGGGCAGTTCGGCGCATTTTTTGACTGCCTCATTGAGCATGTCGAAACCTACCTTCAAACCTATTACTACAGTACCGGTGCCAAGGGCCTGGGCGCACTGTGGTTCTCTCAGCACGCCAATATTCAGTGGTATCCAAAGGGAGGTGGCTACCCCGCTGTTCACTGTGAGCGTGATCGGATCGAGTACAGCCAGCGCGCCTTGGTTTGGATGCTGTACCTCACCGACACACCAGGCGGCGGCACAGCGTTTCCCCATCAAGAGGTGATCACTCCCTGTGAGAAAGGAAAATTGATCGTCTGGCCGAGCGACATGACGCATATGCACCATGGCGTTGTGTCCAACAGCCATGAAAAAATGATTTTTACGGGGTGGATTGATTTCGTGAATCCGCCGAGCCAATAAGTCACGCTGACTGAGTCAGGGCGGTACCTAGCGTTAGCGCGTCACGTGCGCCGCATGGTTATTACCACAATGGAGCTGCGCTACACGACACCCTGTGATTTCTGGTTAAAAGCAGCCCCAGCATGCCGATGACTGCCGTCGAGCTTTTATACCGAGTATCGGGTAGCATGCGATGCACGTCGGGAAGCGTGGGGCGCCCTTCCTAGCATCGAAGACTTCGAGTCATCGCCTGCTAGAAAATTTGCCCAATGATTCTGCTTCCCTGAAAATACAGCCCCCGCAATCCCGGAGTTTTCATGCCGTCTCAAACTGAACTGGCCAACGCCATTCGTGCCCTTGCCATGGACGCCGTCCAGGTAGCGAAATCTGGTCACCCCGGTGCGCCGATGGGTATGGCGGATATTGCCGAGGTGCTGTGGAATCGCTTGATGAGACACAACCCGGCGAATCCGGATTGGCCCAACCGCGACCGGTTCGTGCTGTCCAATGGCCACGGCTCGATGCTGATCTATGCTCTGCTGCATCTCACCGGGTATGAACTCTCCACCGAAGACTTGAAACAGTTCCGGCAACTCCATAGCAAGACGCCGGGCCACCCAGAATATGGCTACACCCCCGGTGTCGAGACCACGACCGGCCCGTTGGGACAAGGGATCGCGAATGCCGTCGGGATGGCGCTGGCAGAGAAAACGCTGGCGGCCCAATTCAATCGCGAGGGGCACACCATTGTTGATCACCATACCTGGGTCTTTTTGGGGGATGGCTGTCTGATGGAGGGCGTATCGCACGAGGCCTGCTCTTTGGCCGGCACACTCGGGCTGGGCAAACTCATTGCGGTCTATGACGACAATGGTATTTCCATCGACGGCGAGGTTGAGGGCTGGTTCACCGACGATACGCCAAAACGTTTCGAGTCCTACGGCTGGCACGTAATACCTGATGTCGACGGCCATGACCCCGCGGCTGTCCAGGCGGCGCTGCTGGCAGGAAAGGCCGAAGCGGACAGACCTACGCTCGTTTGTTGCAAAACCGTTATCGGTAAGGGCAGCCCGAATAAACAAGGCACCGAGAGTTGTCATGGGGCCGCACTGGGCGAAGACGAAATTGCGCTCACCCGCGAGGCTCTGGGGTGGCACTACGATCCATTCGAGATCCCTGATGAGGTGCGAGAGGCCTGGGATCGACGACCGTCGGGTGCGGCGATGGAAGCTGAGTGGCAGCGGGGTTTCGATGCCTATCGCGCGGCTCATCCCGACTTGGCGGATGAATTCCTGAGACGTCTCCGTGGTGAGCTGCCCGCCGATTTCTCGGATCAGGCAGATGCCTACATCGCCGACTGTATGGCCGCCGGGAACGACGTGGCCTCGCGCAAGGCGTCCCAGCAGTCACTCAATGCGCTGGGCCCCCACCTGCCTGAGTTGCTGGGAGGGTCTGCCGATCTGGCGGGCTCCAACCTCACCTTGTGGTCCGGTGCTCAAGGGCTTTCGGCGGGGAATCCTGAAGGCAACTATGTGTACTACGGGGTAAGAGAGTTCGCCATGGCGGCGGTCATGAACGGGGTGGCTTTGCACGGTGGGTTCATTCCTTATGGCGCCACCTTCCTGATTTTTATGGAGTACGCGCGCAATGCGGTGCGCATGTCGGCGCTGATGGGTCAGCGGGTTCTGTATGTCTTCACTCACGATTCGATTGGTTTGGGCGAGGACGGCCCAACGCACCAGCCGGTTGAACAGCTCACAGCGCTGCGCGCTACGCCGAATCTTCAGACCTGGCGACCCTGTGATGCCGTGGAGTCTGCGATTGCCTGGAAGCAGGCGTTACTTCGCGACAGTGGCCCGACCGCCATGATTTTCTCCCGTCAAACCTTGCCCCATCAGGTCAGCAACGCAGAGCAGGTAGGGGGAGTCCATCGAGGTGGCTATGTACTGATGCGCGAGCAGGGTGACCTCGATGCTATTGTCATCGCGACCGGCTCCGAGGTGGGCTTGGCAGTCGAGGCCGCTGAGCGTCTCAGTGAGGCAGGCAGGGGCGTCCGAGTCGTTTCCATGCCGTGCGCCGAGGTGTTCGAAGCGCAGGAGGCGGGTTATCGCGAGGCTGTGCTACCCAGCGATGTGCTCGCCCGGGTTGCGGTGGAAGCGGGCCACACAGACTTTTGGTACAAGTATGTGGGTCTCGACGGCCGCGTGGTGGGGATGTCTTCTTTCGGAGAATCTGCGCCGGCCGAGTCACTCTTTCAGCACTTCGGCCTGACGGCAGACAATGTGGTGGCCGCAGTCGAGGACGTGATACTCGATTGACCATGCGTTTTGCGATCAATGGCTTTGGGCGAGTCGGGCGAACGCTCCTGCGTGTCTACCACTCCCGGGAAGATGCGCGCGCGCGTCTGGAACTTGCGGCCATTAATGAGATAGCGGATGCCGATACCGTGGTTCACCTTGCACGCTACGACTCCAATTACGGACGTTACCCCGGGCGCATCGCCCGCTCTGGGGAGCTGCTGGCAATTGATCAGTTACTGGTTCCCCTGAGCCATGTGCCAGAGGTGTCGGCGTTGCCCTGGCAGGCACTTGGCATTGATCTGGTCTTTGAATGCACCGGTGCGTTTACTGACCGCGCCACTGCCGAGCAACACCTAGATGCGGGCGCGGGGAGAGTGTTGTTTTCGCACCCGGCTGAATCCGATGTCGATGCCACCATCGTCTTTGGTGTGAACGACCAAGCGCTAACCGCTGATATGGACGTTGTCTCGGCGGCATCCTGCACCACTAATGCGGTGGTGCCCGTGTTGTCGACCTTGTCTCAGGCATTTGGCATTGAGGCGGCTACGATCACCACCATCCACTCGCTAATGAATGATCAGCCGGTTCTCGACGCCTATCACCACACGGACTTGCGCAAAACCCGTGCGTCTTCCCAGTCGATTATTCCCGTTGATACGGGGCTCGCGGTCGGCATAGAGCGCATACTGCCGGCGCTGGCCGGCAAGCTGTCTGCCCACGCGCTCCGGGTTCCCACAACCAAGGTGTCGGCAATTGAGTTAACGGTGGCGACTGAGCGTGCCTGTGACATTGAGAGCATCAATGCCTCCCTCCGGGAAGCGGCAGAGGGAAGCTTGTCAGGTGTATTGGACTATTCCCTCGAGCCCTTGGCCTCCTGTGATTTCGCCGGGGAAGCGGCATCGGCGATCGTCGATGCTCAGCAGACACAGGTGGCGGCAGGCCGACTCGCGAAAATCTTGATTTGGTTCGACAACGAGTGGGCCTATGCCAGTCGCATGATTGATGTGGCACTGGCATGGGAGCAGCTCATCGGCGCTGCCCGGCCTTCGGCGGCGGAGGGCACACAGTGAGATTGATGAGTGAGCTCGATCTCACCGGTCGCCGTGTGCTGATCAGAGAAGATTTGAACGTGCCTTTGCGGGAGGGTGAGATCGCCAACGACGCGAGATTGCGCGCGGCGGCGCCCTCGATACTGGCGGCGCTTGAGCAAGGTGCGGCAGTCATTGTGATGTCACATCTTGGCCGTCCAACGGAGGGCGAATGGAGCGAGGACGCGTCTATGGCGCCCATTGCTCGACGACTGGCTGAGCTCCTCGGGCGCGATGTGTTGTTGGCGACCGAATGGCGACAGGTTGCGCCGCTGCCGGGCGATGTCGTGTTGCTGGAGAATGTGCGTTTCAATATCGGTGAAGCGGCCGACGATGCTGCGCTGTCTGCTGATTACGCGTCGCTGTGTGACGTGTTTGTAATGGATGCCTTTGGTACGGCACACCGGGCGCAGGCCTCAACCCACGGCGTGGTGCATAGTGCCCCAGTGGCGTGTGCGGGGCCCCTGCTCCATGCTGAACTGACGGCGCTGGAGCGCGCGCTCACCGGGGCGCAAAAACCGATGCTCGCGGTTGTTGGCGGCTCCAAGGTATCGACCAAGCTGGAGGTGCTGGATCAGCTCTCCAAGCGGTGTGACAGTCTGGTCGTGGGCGGAGGTATCGCCAACACTTTCCTCGCGGCCGCGGGATACCCGGTTGGCCAGTCACTGTGTGAATGGGATCTGATTGAGACAGCCCGGCGGCTCATGGATAAGGTCGATATTCCCCTGCCCCTCGATGTGGTGGTGGCGCCGGGCATCGACGAGGGTCACCGAGCTCAGGTGAAGCTCGCCGCGGAGGTGACGGAGCAGGAGATGATTCTGGATGTTGGCCCGAAGACGGCCGCAGGTATTGCAGAGCGCATTCAGCAAGCGGCAACGATTTTATGGAACGGCCCGCTCGGTGTCTTTGAGCAGGAGGCCTTTGCCAACGGCACGCAGGTGCTGGCGGAGGCTATCGCATCGAGCGACGCTTTTTCTCTGGCGGGCGGCGGCGACACGCTCGCGGCCATCGATCAGTTTGGCGTGGCCGACGCGGTATCCTATATCTCCACTGGCGGCGGCGCTTTTCTGGAGTATGTTGAGGGCAAGGAACTACCGGCGGTTGCAGCATTGAAAGCCCGCGCATAGGTGAACGAGCGCAACGGCCGATAAGCCAGCGCCAAAAACGACACAAGAGGGACCACACATGGCACTGATCAGCTTGAGGCAATTATTGGACCATGCCGCTGAGCACGGTTACGGCGTGCCGGCGTTCAACGTCAATAATCTTGAGCAGACGCGCGCCATTATGGAGGCTGCCGACCAGACCGATTCGCCGGTGATTATGCAGGCGAGTGCCGGCGCAAGAAAATACGCGGGAGCGCCTTTTCTCCGGGCACTGATGGAGGCGGCCATGGCCGAGTTTCCTCATGTCCCGGTCGTAGTGCACCAGGATCATGGCACCTCGCCCGGCGTATGCCAGCGCTCTATCCAGCTCGGATTCAGCTCCGTGATGATGGATGGTTCCCTCGGGGAGGACGGTAAAACGCCCATGGATTATGACTACAACGCCGGGGTGACCCGCCGAGTTGTGGACATGGCACATGCGTGTGGCGTGTCGGTTGAGGGGGAGATTGGCTGTCTCGGTTCACTGGAAACCGGAGAGGCCGGTGAAGAGGACGGTATTGGCGCTGCGGGCAAACTCAGTCACGACCAGCTGCTGACCGATCCAGAAGAGGCAGCGCAATTTGTTGCGGACACCGGTGTAGACGCCCTGGCAATTGCCTGTGGCACGAGCCACGGCGCCTACAAGTTCACGCGTCCGCCAACAGGCGATATTCTGGCGATGGATCGCATCAAGGCGATTCACTCCCGCATTCCCAACACGCATCTCGTGATGCACGGCTCGTCAGCTGTCCCTCAGGACTGGTTGGCGGTCATCAACGAATTCGGGGGGGAGATCCCTGAGACCTACGGCGTGCCCGTTGAGCAGGTGGTTGAGGGGATCAAGCACGGGGTGCGGAAGGTCAACATCGACACTGATTTGCGTCTTGCCTCCACAGGATCGATTCGACGTTTTCTGGCGGAGCACCCCGCTGAATTTGACCCACGCAAATATCTAGCCGCCAGTCTTGAGGCCATGAAAGCGATTTGTGTTGATCGATATGAGGCGTTTGGCACCGCGGGCAATGCATCCAAGATTCAGCCTCTGTCACTCGCTGATATGCAGGCGCGTTACGCCGCATAGCGCGGGCCCCATCACTCGCTGAGTGGGCATTTTGCCAAGTACCGACCGTGTGTTGCCGGCCCCTAGGCCGTATGATCTCGGGTTTTTCGGCGGCACACTGAACAGATGGCACAGTCCTACATCAAACGCATTCTCAACGCGCAGGTCTACGACGTGGCGCGGGAGACGCCTTTGGATGCCGCGCCGTTGCTGTCGGGGCGTCTGGGCAATCAGGCCTTCCTGAAGCGGGAGGACTTGCAGCCTGTCTTTTCCTTTAAGTGTCGTGGCGCCTATAACAAGATGGTTAACCTCGACGAAGCCGCCCGAGCCGCGGGCGTCGTGGCCGCTTCGGCCGGCAATCACGCGCAAGGGGTCGCGCTAGCAGCTTCTAAGCTGGGGATCAAAGCAACGATCGTCATGCCCGTCACCACGCCCCTGATCAAGGTGGATGCGGTTAAGGCGCTGGGCGCTAAAGTGGTGATGCATGGTGACTCTTTTGATGAGGCCGCTGTGCGGGCCCGGGCGCTAACAGAATCGGAAGGCTTCACCTTTATTCACCCCTTCGATGACCCCGACGTGATTGCCGGTCAGGGCACAGTGGCAGTTGAGCTGGTAAGACAAGCCCAGCAGCCGCTGGATTATGTGTTTGTCTGTTGCGGCGGCGGCGGATTGCTGGCCGGCATGGCTGCCTATTTGCGGTATGTCTGGCCACACACCCGAATTATTGGCGTAGAGCCGGAGGACGCTGCCTGTGTTCAGGCTGCCTTGGAAAAAGGTCGTCGCGTCACGCTGCGCGAGGTGGGGCTTTTCGCCGATGGTTGCGCAGTGGCACAGGTCGGTAAGGAGACCTTTCGGCTCATTCGCGAGTGCGTTGATGACGTGATCACGGTGAGCACCGATGAAATCTGTGCCGCTGTGAAAGACATTTTCGAGGATACCCGCGCGATTGCCGAGCCGGCGGGCGCGCTAGCGGTAGCCGGCATGAAGAAGTACTCGGCGGAACACGATGTGAAGGGCGCTTCGATGGCGGCGACCGTCAGCGGCGCCAATACCAACTTCGACCGGCTGCGCTACATCTCAGAGCGGACAGAGATTGGTGAGCGGCGCGAGGCGGTGCTCAGCGTGACGATCCCAGAGCGGCCCGGTGCCTTCAAGGCTTTTTGTAATGCCATCGGCAAGCGCAATGTGACTGAGTTCAACTACCGATACGAGACGGCTGCCGAGGCGAGAGTGTTTGTCGGTCTCACCGTCACGCCGGGGGATGAGAGTCTGGATGCCTTGCAGGATGCGCTGAGAGAAAAGGGTTATCGGGTGTTGGATATGACCGATAACGAGACGGCTAAGTTGCACCTGAGGCATATGGTGGGCGGACGCCTCTCCGAGGACATCAGTGATGAAATGGTTTTTCGGGTGGAGTTTCCGGAGCGGCCCGGCAGCCTGCTTCAGTTCCTTACGGTGCTTGGCAACGAATACAGTATTTCACTGTTCCATTACCGGAATCATGGTGCTGCTTTTGGGCGCATTCTGGTGGGCATGCAGGTACCCGAGGGCAAACGTGCCGCCCTGAGAAAAGCGTTGAATCGGTTGGGATACCGTTTTTGGGAGGAGACCGACAACCCCGCTTACCGCGAATACCTTGGCCCAGCAGAGTAAATTTAGACCTCGGGCTGCATGCCTGTCCTCACATTAGCCAAGTCTAAGGCCCCTCTGGATTTATTCGAACAAGGTCAGGCCTTCCTCGCTCAAAAACCCGTCCAGTCGCTGATCGTGGGCTTCGCTCTCCCAATCACTCACGCGCTGCAGCGCAAAACCCACTCCTAGTCTGAGACCACCAACCTGCGCAAACAGTCGGTCGTAAAAGCCGCCGCCGTACCCCAGCCGCATACCACTATCACCGCACCCCAACAGGGGCGTCAGGAATAAATCAATGGTGGCTGCATCGACAGCCGGGGCCGCCGCCAGCGGCTGCAGAACGCCGCCAATGGTTTCCTCCGTGCCGTCACCCACCTGCCAATCGTGAAATGACATGAATTTGCCATTCACCCGCGGGCAGACAATGTCAGCACCTCGAGCACGCGCTGCCTGTGCCAACAGCGTGGGATCAAATTCCGATTCATGTGGCAGATAGCTGCCAATCAGTGTGGCGGTGGTCCAGGGCCCCCAAGTAACCAGATGCTCTAGGGCGTGTTTCGCGCAGTCGGCCCGCTGGGCCGCAGTCAATGCATCTCGGTCTGACCGCAGGCGGCGTCGCAGACTGCGTTTTTCCAGCACCGTGTCAGAGGTGCCGGTCATGGCAGCTACATTGATATGCAGATGTTCGAGGAACAAGAGGAGCGGAAAAAAAATGACCCGCGGTACCGCTGACGAATAGGCCCTTGAACCCTTGCGGCTCAAGGTGGTGACCACCACGCGACTTCAGGCTTCCCGGTTCTGGCCAGGCTTGCTCAACAGTCGCGGAAGTGACCTCCGGGTACTGCATTATCGGCTCGAGGACAAATCGTCTGGCGAATACTTCAGGCCGGTCCCAGTATAGCCCAATGAGAGGTTCAGTTAATCTCAAGTTGTCGGAGCTGGTAAAGCACCTCATCGAGCTGACTGTTCAGCGCGGAAAGTCGCTCCTGCTCCTCACTGGTCTCGATGGGGTTGTCCCCGGTCTTTAGCGCCAGCAGTTCGTGGCTAATATTCAACGCCGCCATGATGGCAACGCGCTCTAGCCCGATGACCTTACCGGTTGAGCGAATATCGCGCATGTGCTGATCCAGATATCGTGCCGCCTGAGTCAAACCGGCTTCCTCGTCGGGAGGGCACGCCACCTGATATTCCTTGTCGAGGATATCGACGCTGACGGTGTTGGGCCGACTCACGCGCTACCATCCAAAGAGCGCAGTCTGGCAAGCGAATTTTCTACGTGTTCGCTGGCAAGTCGTTGTCGCTCCAGCAGCTCTCTGCGCTCTCTTTGCAGTTCTGCAGCACGAAGCTTCAGAGCGCGATTTTCACGATTCAACTCGCGGCTGAGTTCGATCAGGTCGTTTACTTTTTTTTCTAGCGCCTGGATGAGGTTGTCAGCCACGGAAGGTACACTGCGTTAGGAGCAAGCCAGCACTATAATGCCCGTTGTTTCGCTGGGTCAATGCGATCTGTCCGCTGGCCGGTTGCATCCGAGTCAGCGCGGCTCAATGTTCACAGCCTGTTGTTTATTTCAACCGAGGACGTTCTCACCGTGTTTCTTGATGCACTTGGCGCCTTTGAAGATATGCCGTCCTGGGAAGATGCGGCGGATAGTCTTTTCAACGCCGGCCTGACAGTGAATCCCTCCGCGCTGCATGGTGCGATGGCTGGTTTGTTAGGGGCCGGATTCAGCCCGCACACGGAACATCATTTTTCGGCGACGGTCGCTGCGTTGGAGAAAGCGCTTGCCATTGATCTCACGGGTGAGATTGTCGATTTTGTGTCTCGCCTGAGCCTGGCAACGTTGTCTGCGATACAGGATGCTGACTATACCTTTCAGCCCTTGCTGCCGGAGGACGACGGCTCACTGGAGGAGCGTCTGCTGTCGATTTCTGAATGGAGCCGGGGGTTCTTATCGGGATTTACTCAGGGCATTACGCTGAGAGAGGCGGCGGGTGAACCCATCCCGACCATGACTGCAGAGGCGCTCAAGGATATGGCGGCAATTGCCCAGGTCGACACCGAGGAGGGCGATTCTGAAGACGCAGAGCGTCAACTCGAAGACATCATCGAATACATTCGCTTTGCGGCGATTAACATCGTCAATGAGGCGCAATCTTTACAGGAAGACAACAGTGAAAATCTCCAAAGCTGAATTCACCCGCCGCCGCAAGAAACTGATGGCGATGATGGATCGCCAGAGCATTGCGATCATTCCCGGTGCGCGCGAGGTGACCCGCAGCCGCGATACGGAATATCCCTTCCGGCAGAATAGTGATTTGTTCTATCTCACAGGCTTTGAAGAACCGGATGCAGTGCTTGTGTTGGTACCCGGACGTCGACAGGGTCAAGTTGTCTTGTTCTGCAGAGAGCGTGATCCGGAGATGGAGCTGTGGAACGGCTACCGCCTTGGCCCGGAGGGTGCGGTTGCCTATCTCGGAGTTGATGACGCCTTTCCGATAGACGACCTCGACGAAATCCTCCCCGGCTTGATCGAGGGCACGCAACGCATTTATTACTCCATGGGTCACGACGATGTGTTTGACCAACGCGTGATGGGGTGGGTGAACCAGATCCGCAGGCTGGTGCGCTCCGGAGCGGCGCCACCGGCTGACTTTACCGATCTGGCTTTTCTGCTACATGAGCAGCGCCTGATCAAATCTGCAGCGGAAATTCGTGTCATGAGAAAGGCGGGGGAAATCAGCGCGGCGGCACA
>JAAEZV010000316.1:2035-2658 GCA_018222695.1 Gammaproteobacteria bacterium | reverse complement strand
GGTCATACTCGAAGTACACATCCAGCCACTCAGCGCCGAGCGGCCCACCCCCCTTCAGGCGGCCACGGTTTAGATCGAACTCCGAGTCTCGCTCGAGCCGCAAATCGGCAGCGCTGGGGTTTTGCCCCGGGTAGTCATCGAACCGGGTTTGCAAGCGGACGCCAATCCAGATGTTGGTGGGGCCCTCAGGATCGTAGGTCAGCCCTTTTTTGCCGTAGTAAAAAGTCTCCTGAGACGCGTCGCTGCCCGACACCGCATCGGCATCAGGCTCAACCGTCTCGGTCTGCAGAGACTCTGACGATGCGCTCATCGCCAACAACAGCGACATCATTCCCGCCAGTAGCAAAGGACCTCTCTGAGCGCGCGCTTTTACTAAGCGGTGAGCTGCGCCTGTGGCTCGAGCCGCCAAAGGCAACGTTGTCTTCAATATGCGCAACATTAAGGAGGGACCGTGATGCCTCGTTAACGGATAGCGCTCAGCTTATCGCGAGTTGAGCCTTGTGCGATGCGCCAAAAACGACAATCGCGGCGCCCGATGCCTTGATCCGCCCGTACGCCTCGCAATCTTTTTGGCCGCGTCCCGCGTAGACTGTGGCTTCATAAACATGACATGCGACCACCGA